>NZ_JBAMDC010000011.1:0-63169 GCF_036961605.1 Streptomyces sp. KLMMK | reverse complement strand
CTCGTGGACGTACTCCACCAGGCGCGTCAGCGCTTCCGGGTTGGTGTTCGGCAGGACACCGTGGCCCAGGTTGAAGACGTGGCCCTCCAGGCCGGACGCCGCGTCCAGGACCTCACGGGCCTTCAGCTCCACCGCCTTGTGACCGGCGAAGAGGACGGCCGGGTCGAGGTTGCCCTGAAGGGCCCTGCCGGGGCCGACGCGGCGGGCGGCCTCGTCCATCGGGACGCGCCAGTCGACGCCGACGACGTCCGCACCGGCCTCGCCCATGAGGCCGAGGAGCTCGCCGGTGCCCACACCGAAGTGGATACGGGGCACGCCGTGGTGGGCGACCGCGTCGAAGACCTTGACCGAGGCCGGCATGACGTACTTGCGGTACTCGGCCGGGGCGAGGGCGCCGGCCCAGGAGTCGAAGAGCTGGACGGCGGAGGCGCCGGCCGCGATCTGGACGTCGAGGAAGGCGGACGTGATGCCGGCGAGGCAGTCGACGAGGTCGGCCCAGAGCCCCGGGTCGCCGTACATCATGGCCTTGGTGTTCTCGTACGTCCGCGACGGGCCGCCCTCGATGAGGTAGCTCGCGAGCGTGAACGGCGCACCGGCGAAGCCGATGAGCGGGGTCGCGCCGAGCTCGGCCGTCAGCATGCGCACGGCCTCGGTGACGTAGGAGACGTCGGAGGCCTCCAGCGGGCGGAGCCGGTCCAGGTCGGCGCGCGTGCGGATGGGCTCGGCGACGACCGGGCCCACGCCCGGCTTGATGTCGAGGTCGATGCCGACGGCCTTCAGCGGCACCACGATGTCGCTGAAGAAGATCGCGGCGTCGACGTTGTGCCGGCGCACGGGCTGCAGGGTGATCTCCGTGACCAGCTCGGGCCGCATGCAGGACTCCAGCATCGGAATGCCCTCGCGCACCTTGCGGTACTCCGGCAGGGACCGTCCGGCCTGCCGCATGAACCACACCGGCGTGTGCGGCACCGGCTCGCGCCGGCACGCCCGCAGGAACGCCGAGTCGTACGCCGCCGTGCGGCCGGTCTGCTGCTGGCCGGCGGGCTGGCCGGCATCCCTGCGCTCACTCATGCCCCAAATCTTCGCACGGGCCGAACGAGTGACCCGCCCATGTGGGTGTCCCTACCCGGAACCGCGCTCCCTTCCGCCTAGTCTTCCGGGCATGGCTGCGGCGCAGGGACACCTCTCGGACGGTCCGGACGACGCGGATGGGGAGGACTCCCCGTCCGTCTTCCGGCAAGCGGTCGCCGGGCTGCAAGGGGTGCGCCTGCGGCCGGAGATCGAACTCGACGCGACCCCGCCGCCCCAGCGGCTCGCCCCCTACTCGTACGCGCTGGAGGCCGCGGTCGTCGTCGACGACCAGGAACTGGCCGACGGGCGGCTGATCCTGCTGCACGACCCCGCCGGCCACGAGGCATGGGGCGGCACCTTCCGGCTCGTCACGCTCGTCCACGCGGACCTGGAGCCGGAGATGGCGGCCGACCCGCTGCTGCCCGAGGTGTGCTGGTCCTGGCTGACCGGCGCCCTGGAGGCGCGTCGCGTGCCCTACGAGGCGCCGAGCGGGACGGTGACACGTGCGGGGTCGCACTACTTCGGCGGCCTGCGGGACCGCGAGCCGTCGACGCGTATCGAGATCCGCGCCTCGTGGTCGCCCGTGCCCCCCGCGGGGAAGCCCGTACGGGCGGTCCACGGCGGAAAGGCCGAGGGAGACGCCCCCGAGGCCGCCGCCGGGGTCCCCGACACGGCGGCCCACCTGGCCGCGTGGTGCGACCTCCTGTGCCAGATCGCGGGCCTGCCCCCGGGCGGCGGCGCGGACGCCGGGGTAGTGACACTCCCCCAGCGAAGGGACCCGCAAAGCCGCTGACGACGGCACGCGGGACTCGGGCGCCCGGGTTCCGCGGGGGCGACCCTCGCGGCCCCGGCCGGGACCGGCCGGTCAAGGATGCCCCGCATCCTTGAACCCGCCGCAACGGCGACCAGCCACGACGATGAAACCCGGCGGTGCCGCACAAGCTCAGCCGGGCCCGGCACCGCCGGACAGCGCGGCGGATGCGAAGCGGGCGAGCCCCCTTCCCCGCCAAGCCCCGCGCAGCGGAACGGTCACCCGGATGCCGCACCCGTGATCGGTTTCTGCCGGTCACGGGCAATGTTTCGATCGGTAATTTGATCGGTTGTTGATCGATCGCATCCGAATTGCCCGAATTGTTACTCATCAATTCGTGATCATTCCCTAAAGCCGGAACGCTTCGGTGCCGAAGAGGCTTGTGACCCTTCCCATACGGATCGCCCCGGCTTACCCCGAATAGCCGGCACCCGTCCCCCCGCCACTCCCCCCTGGAGGCTTGGTGTCCGTTCTCCTCGAGCAACCTGCGAGCCTCGCCTACCGCCCCAATAAACCGACGGCCATGGTCGTCGTCGCCGACCCCCGCGTCCGCTCCACCGTCACCCGGCACCTGTGGGCGCTGGGGGTGCGAGATGTGATCGAGGCGTCGTCCATCGCGGAGGCCCGCCCCCGCGTCGGCAACCCGCGCGACATCTGCGTGGCCGACGTCCACCTCCCCGACGGCTCCGGGCTCACGCTCCTGTCCGAGACCCGCGCCGCGGGCTGGCCCAACGGCCTGGCCCTGTCCGCCGCCGACGACATCGGCGCCGTGCGCAACGCCCTCGCGGGCGGCGTCAAGGGCTACGTCGTCACCGGTACCCGCACCAACCTCGGCGTCCCGGGCCGCCCCGGCGCCGCCCCCATCGGTTCCGCGGCCGCCGCCCGGCTGCACCGCCGCCCGCCCGGCGCCCCCGGCCACCCCGGCGGCTACCGCGAGCTCTCCGGCCGTGAGGTCGAGGTGCTGCGGCTGGTCGCGGAGGGCCAGTCCAACAAGGCCATCGGCGTCTCCATGGGGCTGTCCGCGCTCACCGTGAAGAGCCACCTCGCCCGGATCGCCCGCAAGCTCGGCACCGGGGACCGGGCCGGCATGGTCGCCGTGGCGCTGCGCACCGGCATCATCCACTGAATTCACCAGACCCACTGGATCCACTGGATCCACTAGATCCACCGGATCCACCGGATCCACCGACGCGAAGATCCACCACGGCTCCCCCCAAGCCCGAGGATCACCCGGACGGCAGCCCCGCGGGCGGCACGGCCGCACGCCCGTACACACGCCCGCACACACCCCCCTCCCACCCGCCGGACCCACACGCCGCGCCCGTCGACGGGACGTTCCGTCGACGGGCGCTTGCCATACACAGATACCCTTGACCGGTGACCGACGCCCAAGAAACCGCAGCAGACACACCACTGCGAACCACCGGGGGCGCTCCCCCGGACGACGTCGTTTCGGCGCCGATCCCCCTACTGGAGCCACGCGAGGGCATCCCGCCGGTCGTCGCTGACAACGATGCCCTGCAGCGGGTCGTCGCCGCGTTCGCCGCCGGCACCGGCCCCGTCGCCGTCGACGCCGAGCGCGCCTCCGGATACCGCTACGGCCAGCGCGCCTACCTCGTCCAGCTGCGCCGTGAAGGCGCCGGCAGCGCGCTCATCGACCCGGTCGGCTGCCCCGACCTGTCCGCGCTCGGCGACGCCATCGCCGACGCCGAGTGGGTGCTGCACGCAGCCACCCAGGACCTGCCGTGCCTGCGCGAGATAGGGATGACGCCGACGCGGCTGTTCGACACCGAGCTGGCCGGACGGCTCGCCGGGTTCGCACGGGTGGGTCTCGGAGCCATGGTGGAGAACGTTCTGGGGTACGCCCTGGAGAAGGGGCACTCCGCCGTCGACTGGTCGACCCGCCCCCTGCCCGACCCCTGGCTGCGCTACGCCGCCCTCGACGTGGAGCTCCTCGTCGACCTGCGCGACCGGCTGGAGGAGGAGCTGGACCGCCAGGGCAAGCTGGAGTGGGCCCGGCAGGAGTTCGACGCCATCGCCTCCGCCCCGCCCGCCCCGCCGCGCAAGGACCCCTGGCGCCGCACGTCCGGGATGCACAAGGTGCGCAGGCGCCGCCAGATGGCGGTGGTGCGCGAGCTGTGGACCGCCCGCGACCACGTGGCACAGCGGCGCGACGTCTCCCCCGGCAAGGTGCTGGGCGACGCCGCGATCGTCGAGGCCGCGCTCAACATGCCGCCGAACGCCCACGCCCTGGCGGCGCTGCCCGGCTACGGGCACCGCATGAGCCGCAAGCAGCTGGAGCAGTGGCAGGCGGCGATCGACCGCGCCCGCGCGATCCCGGACGCCGAACTGCCGCAGCCCGGCCAGCCGCTGACCGGCCCTCCGCCGCCGCGCGCCTGGGCGGACAAGGACCCGGAGGCCGCGGCACGGCTCACCGCGGCCCGCACGGCCGTCTCCGAGCTCGCCGAGCGCCTCACCATGCCGCAGGAGAACCTGATCACTCCGGACACGGTGCGGAGGCTGTGCTGGGAGCCGCCCGCGCATCCGACGCCGGAGGCGGTGGCGGAGATCCTCTCCGCGCACGGAGCGCGTCCGTGGCAGGTGGAACAGGTGACCCCGGCCTTGGTGAAGGCCCTCACGGAGGCCGTGGTCTGAACGGAATGCCCGCGATGAGGCGGCTCGGCACCGTCGGCCACCTCGCACCGGGCTCAGCGCCGTCGCGGCGGAGTCGGGGCCCCGGTCCCGCCCTTTCGCCGTTTCCCTGGGCTGCGCCCCGGCCCCCTCGGGGGTCTGGGGGGCTTGCCCCCAGGAAACGGGAAGGGGTGGGACCGGGGCCCTTTCTGCCGCCGCAGCGGCGCCCAGCCCACCACACAGTGCCCGGCGGTGCCGGACCGGCGGCAGCCGCGACCGCAAGCGCGACCGCCACCTCAGCCGCAGGGCGCAGGCGCAGCCGCCCCCGCCCCCCAGCCGCAAGGCGCAGCCCCCGCACCCGCACCCGCACACGGAATGTGACCTTCGCCGCTCCCGCCGGTGGGTCTGTGCAGCTTGGTTACCCGCAAGTAGCATGACCGGTGTCAGCCCGCACCGCGGCGGAGCCGTCCCGGCATGCCCGCGCGCGCAGCGATCCCGCACAGGAGGAGAGCCAAGTGCCTCGTACCGCTAGGGACGTCGTTTTCGTCGACGGCGTCCGCACCCCGTTCGGCAAGGCGGGCCCGAAGGGCATCTACCACGAGACCCGCGCCGACGACCTCGTCATCAAGTGCATCCGTGAGCTGCTGCGCCGGAACCCGAACCTGGACCCCGCCAAGATCGACGAGGTCGCCATCGCCGCGACCACGCAGATCGGCGACCAGGGCCTGACCCTGGGCCGTACGGCCGGCATGCTCGCGGGCCTGCCCCAGACCGTGCCCGGCATGTCCATCGACCGCATGTGCGCCGGTGCCATGACCGCCGTGACGACCGTCGCCGGCGGCGTCGCCTTCGGCGCCTACGACATCGCCCTCGCGGGCGGCGTCGAGCACATGGGCCGCCACCCCATGGGCGAGGGCGTCGACCCCAACCCGCGCTTCCTCTCGGAGAAGCTCGTCGACGAGTCGGCCCTCGTCATGGGCATGACCGCGGAGAACCTGCACGACCGCTACCCGCAGCTGACCAAGGAGCGCTCGGACGCCTACGCCGTCCGCAGCCAGGAGAAGGCCGCCAAGGCCTACGCCGACGGCAAGATCCAGGCCGACCTCGTGCCGATCTCCGTGCGCCGCACCACCCCCGAGGGCGGGGAGCTGGGCTGGGGCCTGGTCACGGCCGACGAGCCGATGCGCCCGGGCACCACCATGGAGGGCCTGGCGGGCCTCAAGACGCCGTTCCGCCCGCACGGCCGGGTCACCCCGGGCAACGCCTCGGGCCTCAACGACGGCGCCACCGCCTCGCTGATCGCCTCCGAGGACGTCGCGCGCGAGCTGGGCCTGCCGGTCCGGATGCGCCTCGTCTCGTACGCCTTCGTCGGCGTCGAGCCCGAGGTCATGGGCTACGGCCCGATCCCGGCCACCGAGAAGGCCCTCGCCAAGGCCGGCCTGACCATCGACGACATCGGTCTGTTCGAGCTGAACGAGGCCTACGCCGTGCAGGTGCTCGCGCTCCTGGACCACTACGGCATCGCGGACGACGACCCGCGCGTCAACCAGTACGGCGGCGCCATCGCCTTCGGCCACCCGCTGGCCTCGTCCGGCGTGCGCCTGATGACCCAGCTGGCCCGCCAGTTCGAGGAGCAGCCGCACGTCCGCTACGGCCTCACCTCGATGTGTGTCGGCCTCGGCATGGGCGGCACGGTCATCTGGGAGAACCCGCACTTCGACGGAGGCAACAAGTGAGCACCACCGCTGAACTTCTCAAGGGCGCGGCGGAGCTGTTCCCCGGCGAGGTCGTGACCCAGGCGCACGTCCGCCACTTCGACCTCCCCTTCGGCGCCGGGCGCTTCGCGCTCATCACGCTGGACAACGGCCTGGACCACACCAAGCCGACCACCTTCGGCCCGCAGTCGCTCGCGAACCTCAACGCCGCGATCGACCAGGTCGAGAAGGAGGCCGCCGAGGGCGCGATCACCGGCATCGGCCTCACCGGCAAGCCGTTCATCTTCGCCGTCGGCGCCGACCTCAAGGGCGTCGAGCTCCTCAAGCGCCACGAGGACGCGCTCGCCATCGGCAAGGGCGGTCACGACGTCTTCAAGCGCCTGTCCTCCCTCGCCGTCCCGACGTTCGCGTACTACAACGGCGCGGCCATGGGCGGCGGCGTCGAGGCCGGCCTGCACTGCACCTACCGCACCGTCTCGAAGGCCATCCCGGCCTTCTCCCTCCCCGAGGTCTTCCTCGGCCTGGTCCCCGGCTGGGGCGGCTGCACCCTGCTGCCGAACCTCATCGGCGCCGACCGCGCGGTCTCGGTCATCATCGAGAACTCGCTCAACCAGAACCGCCAGCTCAAGGGCAAGCAGGTCTTCGAGCTCGGCATCGCCGACGCCCTCTTCGAGGGCGCCGACTTCCTGGAGCAGTCCCTCGTGTGGACGGCCTCCGTCCTCAAGGGCGACGTCCAGGTCGACCGCGCCGAGATCGACCGCGGCGAGGCCTGGGACCAGGCCGTCGAGCGCGGCCGCTTCATCGCCGACTCCAAGGTGCACGGCGCCGCCCCGGCCGCCTACCGCGCCCTGGACATCATCTCCGCGGCGAAGAACGGCGACCTGCGCCAGGGCTTCGACGCCGAGGACCAGGCCCTCGCGGACCTGATCATGGGCGAGGAGCTGCGCAGCGGCATCTACTCCTTCAACCTGGTGCAGAAGCGCGCCAAGCGCCCGGCCGGTGCCCCCGACCGCTCGCTGGCCCGCCCCGTCACCAAGGTGGGCGTCGTCGGCGCCGGCCTGATGGCCTCCCAGCTCGCGCTCCTCTTCGCGCGCCGCCTGGAGGTCCAGGTCGTCCTCACCGACATCGACCAGGAGCGCATCGACAAGGGCGTCGGCTACGTCCACGGCGAGATCGACAAGCTCCTCGCCAAGGGCCGCATCGGCAACGACAAGGCCAACCGCCTCAAGGCCGCCGTCACCGGCTCCCTCGACAAGGCCGCCGGCTTCGGCGACGCGGACTTCGTCATCGAGGCCGTCTTCGAGGAGATGGGCGTCAAGCAGCAGGTGTTCGCCGAGGTCGAGGCGGTCGTGCCCGCGCACACCATCCTCGCCACGAACACCTCCTCGCTGTCCGTCACCGAGATGGCATCGAAGCTCAAGCACCCCGAGCGGGTCGTCGGCTTCCACTTCTTCAACCCGGTCGCCATCCTCCCGCTGCTGGAGATCGTCCGCGGCGAGAAGACGGACGACGCCTCCCTGGCCACGGCCTTCGCCGTCGCCAAGAAGCTGAAGAAGAGCGCGGTGCTGGTGAAGGACGCCCCGGCGTTCGTCGTCAACCGCATCCTCACCCGCTTCATGGGCGAGATCCAGAACGTCATCGACGAGGGCACGCCGGTCGCGGTGGCGGAGAAGGCCGTCGAGCCGCTCGGCCTGCCGATGTCCCCGCTGGTGCTCCTGGAGCTCGTCGGCCCCGCCATCGGCCTGCACGTCTCCGAGACGCTGGCCGGCGCGTTCCCCGACCGCTTCAAGGTCTCCCCGAACCTCGCCGCCGTGGTGAAGGCCGGCAAGCGCGGCTTCTACGTCTACGACTCCGGCAAGCCGGAGCTGGACCCCGAGGTTGCGGCTCTGCTCGTCCAGGGCGACTCCGTCCTGACGGAGGAGCAGGTCCGGGCCCGCGTCCTGGAGGCCGTGGCCCAGGAGATCGGCCTCATGCTGGACGAGGGCGTCGTCGCCGAGGCGCAGGACATCGACCTGTGCCTGATCACCGGCGCGGGCTGGCCCTTCCACCTGGGCGGCATCACGCCGTACCTGGACCGCTCCGGCATCGCCGAGAAGGCGAACGGCAAGCGGTTCCTGCCGGTGGGTGTTGCTTCCGTCCCCGCGTAGTCGCTGGCGCTGTGCCGGTGCGAGGGCCGTACGGGGTTTCCCCGTACGGCCCTCGCTGTCGGCCCGGCGCCGTGGGCAGGTGCGGCCCCCGGGACACTCCGGGCGCCGCGACGCGCGGGGTTGACGAGAGCGTTACCGCTCCTGCAGGGCCCGGCCCATTGGCGTCGGATAGGTCAGAGGGGCGTAGTCCTCGGGCAGCGTTTCCATCACCGACCGGATGAATGTCACCGACTCCGAAGGCGACAGGGAACAGGACCTGAGCAGGTCGTAGGAACGTCGGCGGGCAGTGGCCCTTTCGAGGTCCTCCATCAGAGTCCCACTGTCGCTACCCTCCTCCCAGGCCACTTGAGTGCCGTCGGCCCTGGTGAACAGCGCCAGGGAGCCGCCCACCAGGGGGTGACCTCCGTAGGCGAAGGGCAGCACTTGCACTGTGCCCGAGGCCGTCAGCATGAGGTCGATCAGCCGGTTCAGTTGTGCCCGCATGACGGCAGGGCCGCCGAAGCCGCGATGCAGAACCGCCTCATCGAGGATCGCGGAGTAATCAGGCGGGGTGTCGGCTCGGAAGATGGCTTGACGGTTCAGCCGTATGTCCACCATGGCCTCGATCACCTCCGCCACGGCGCACGGGTAATGCGCCTTGAAGAGGGCGCGGCTGTAGTCGGCCGTCTGCAGGAGCCCCGGAACCACCTGACAGGTGTACTCGGCGACGGAGCACGCCTGCGCTTCCAGCTCCATCCGCCTTTGAAGCTGATCCGGCTGGCTTTCATTCCGCGCGAGCTGGTAAAGCTCACTGAAAATCCCGTCGGTTCCGAACCGGGCGTCCAATAACGCCGGAAGCTCCGGCGGTGGCATCGAATCCGCCGTCTCCACCCTCGCCAAGTGGCTCTTGCTGAAGTTCACGATCTCGGCGAGCCGTTCCAGGCTCATGGTGCCGCGATAGGCACGCATCTTCGCACCGAACAAGTGCCGGGCCGACCGGGTGGGTGTCAGCGGGCGTGGTCGTGCAGGCATGTGTGCACCTCCCATCTCCCCTGCTTGCACGGGGGACATCCAATGCTGGCGGTCGGGTTTCCGCCTCGGCAACTCTAGTTCTCTGAACATGAGTTGCCCGCTGTGGCGAGCAAGGACCCAACGGAGGCCGGACATGATGAACGCGCGTGCGAATGCCCACCCGCACGACGAGGAGAGCACCCGCACGGACAAGGCCTCGTGCCTGACGTGCGCGGTCCTCGTCATGAAACGCGCCGCCGCGCTCCGGCAGGGCCTGGCCGCAGTGAAGGAGGTCGAGAGGCGGCGCGATGAGCACCTCCGGCAGGGGTGCCGGTAGGCATTGGCCCACGATCTGCGCGGGGAAGTGGACCTCACTACCGGTCCACCTCCCTCGTACGCTCATGACCATGACACACAAAGTGGACTTCTACTTCGACCCCATCTGCCCCTTCGCCTGGATCACTTCCCGCTGGATCCTGGAGGTCGAGCGCCACCGCGACCTCGATCTGCGGTTCCGCGTCATGAGCCTGTCCGTGCTCAACGAAGGCCGCGCCGACCTGCCGGAGCGCTACCGCCGACTGCTCGACGTGGGCTGGGGCCCGGTGCGGGTGTGTACGGCCGCGGCGCAGGCGCACGGGGAGGGCGTGCTGCGCGACCTGTACACGGCGCTCGGTACGCGCATCCACAACGGCGGTGGCGAGCCCTCCGACGAGCTGATCAGAAAGGCGCTGGCTGACGCCGGCCTCCCGGAGTCGCTGGCCGACGCCGCCCGCTCGGCCGACCATGACGAGGCGCTGCGCAAGAGCCACCACGAGGGCATGGACCCGGTCGGTGAAGAGGTCGGCACGCCGACCATCCACATCGACGGCGTCGCCTTCTTCGGGCCCGTTCTCACCGCGATCCCGCGGGGCGAGGAGGCCGCCCGGATCTTCGACGGCGTGCGGCTGCTGGCCGGTTACCCGAACTTCTTCGAGCTCAAGCGCACCCGCACGGGCAGCCTCGACTTCAGCTGACTTTGCATGGCATGCACATGCCCGGATAGCGTGGTGATCATCCCGGTGTCCCCACCCGGGCGCCGGGGAACGTCATCGACCACGACGGGGAACAACGCATGAACATAAGGAAGTTGGCCGCCGCTGCCATCACCGCCGCCACTCTGGTCGGGGCCACCGCCCTGACCGGCGGCGTCGCCACGGCCGACGCGCGGGTCGCCGCGGCCTCGTCCTGCAGCTACAACACGCTCACGGCGCTGGAGAGCGTGAAGATCCGTACCACGACGAAGCTGAACGCCACCGCCGTCGGCCTGCTCCCCAAGGGCAAGTCGGGCCGCGGCTGCGACTCCACCGGCACCGGCCAGAGCGGCCAGTCCTACAACCTCTGCGGGAAGAAGGACAACAGCTGGGTCCTTCTGAGCTACGGGGGCCACGAGGGCTGGGTGCCCACGACGTGCATCAAGCAGTGGCGCTGACAACAGCCGGCCGCTGACCGACGGCCTGACATCCGGTGCGCTGCGAGAGGGGCTTCCGCTCCCCCCCCACCGCTGCGTTTCACGGCACCGGAGCCGGAGCCGCCCGGCGCTCATCATCCTCCGCAGCCCCCGCGAGCCGCTGCTGAAGCCGCAAGTGCCGGAACTCGTAGTGCGCGCCCGACTGGCGCAGCACCCCGCGCCGGTGGGCCTCTTCGAGGAAGGCCATGAGCCGCCACGGCGCACGCCCGGTGACGGCCAGCCAGATCCGGGCCGTGCCGAGCCGGCCCCAGGCGCTCAGCGCGAGCGAGGACGTGCCGAGCGGCACCCACAGTTCGGTGTGCATGGTGCCCAGCGCGCCGCCATTGCCGACCACCGGGATCAGCGCGAGGCAGACCCCGCCCGCGAGGACGGCGGCGATGGCGCTGCGTGCCTTGGTGGCGGCGCGGTCGGTGCGCAGGGTGCTCTGCGGGCCGGCGGCCCGCAGGGTGTCGGAGGGGGTGCTCAGGGCGCGGTAGACGCCCGAGGCGCAGCCTCCGATGGCACCGATCAGCACGCCGAATTCCGCGAGCGGGACCACGACGTCGCCGATGACGGCCGACGTACTGCGGTAGGCGAGCCACAGCCGGACACCGTGCGGCAGTTCGGACACCACGTTCCAGGCGTCGGCGGGGGGCCGGCCCGCCGTGATGAGCACCGGCCCGCCGCGCTCCATGCGGATGCGCACCGGCTGGTAGAAGGGTTCGGGCGTGCGCCCGTTGTACGCGATGCCGCCGTGGCGCGGTACGGCGAGCGGCTTGAGGTGCGGGCCGCGGGGCAGCAGCTCGCCCGCGTACGGCTTCGGGGAGTCGATGGTGCGGATGCCGCCGGGCGTCACCCGGGCGTACCAGCCGTCGATCCGCTGGCCGTTCGTCAGTGTGGGAGCGGAGCGGACCTCGTACGCCGCGAGCGCGCCCACGATGCCTCCGACGACCGCGGAAACGCACACTCCGATGAGCGAGCAGACGAGGAACCCGCGCAGGAGACCGCTCGCGAAACCGCGGAGAACGGCGGCGGGGCCCGTGAACGGGGCGGCGGCCCGCTCCCCGTGGCGCAGTCCGGCCAGGAACAGGAGCAGCCCGGCCGCGAGGCACGTCACGGCCGGTAGGAACAGCCGGACGGTCAGGAGGACCGGCCCGGCGACGGCGAGGCCGCTCGCCAGCGCGCGGACGACCCCGAGGCCGCTCGCGCTGCCGGCCCACGGCAGGCCCAGCGGGGGCGGGCGCCGGGGCAGGCCGGCGACGGCGAAGAGCATGGACAGGATCAGCCCGAAAGCGCATCCGTTGAAGAACCAGGCGGGCCGGGGCGTGATCGCGTCCCCCAGCCTCAGGCCGAAGAGCGGTGGCGCCAGGAGGCCCGCCACCACGGCGAGGGGCGCGGCGACGGCGGTCAGCGTCACCGCCGTGCGGGCCAGCCGGCGCGGTCCTTGCGGCGTGTCCGCCCGCGCGGGCAGCAGGCAGGAGAATCCGCAGCACAGTCCCAGGAAGACGCCCGTGAGGTGAAGGACCATCGACAACGTGCTGTCCCAGTCGCCGACGACGCCCTTGCCGTACCAGGCCAGCGGCACCAGCAGCGCTGCCGTCGCGAGGAGCGCCGTCAGGGCGGGGCCGATCACGCGCAGCGCCTTCGGCATCGCGTCCGGCAGCTCCCACCAGGCGAGCCGCCACGTACCGCGCCGGCGGTCGCGGCCGCCCGGATCGCGACCTTCCGGATGGCGGCCGGCCGGGTCGCCGCCGTCCAGGTCGCGGGCGAGGCGGCGAAGCCAGCGGTGGGCCGCCTCCGGCCGCCAGGTGCTTCCGGGCGCGTCGCCGAAGGCCGCCGGCACGAAGGCCTCCAGCAGATGTTCCTCGATGCTCTCCGCCGTGGGGAAGCGTGCCGCGTCCAGGAGTTCGGCCGGGTCGCGGGAGGTGTCTCCGTAGACGGTGCGGGCCAGGGCCACCATCAGGGGCGTGCCCAGCACCTCGGTCAGCGGCTCCGGGGGCGCCTCCAGCACCGGCGTCCACGAGGTCGAGCCCCGGCCGTCCGGCCGCGCCGTGCGTTCGAGGTAGGCGCGTGCCGTGCCGAAGTCGAGCCGCCGCAGCTCCACGACATCGGCGGCGGTCAGGACGTCGCCGGCCTCCACGGCGCGGCTCCAGGCGATGGTGCGGCAGGTGAGCAGGACGGGCAGCCGTTCGTCCAGCTCCCTGTTGAGCCGCCGCATCGCCTCGCCCTGCACCGGCGGGGGAAGCTCGTCGAAGCCGTCGAGCACGGGCAGGATGAGACCGGCCCGCAGCAGCTCCTCGGCCAGGATGTGGTCACCGGCCGAAGCGGCCAGCGGGGGGTACTCCGCGGAGAGCCGTTCGGCCAGCCACGCCCGCAGGGTGACGGCCTGCGGATCCCACCCGGCGAGCGGGAAGAGGACCGGCACCGGGCCGCCCGGCTGCCGGGCGGCGAGCATGCCCAGGACGAACTGCACGGCGAGAATGCTCTTCCCCGCCCCCGGCCCGCCCAGGACCACCAGCCGGCGCGACGGCACCTCCTCATACGCCTCGACGATCCGGCCGAGCTGCTGGTCGTCGTCGCGCGGCGGGGGCACGGGGCCCCCGTGGACGTTGCTCTGGTGGTCGGCGAGCGGCGGGCCGACGCGGGACCAGCGGACGCGGAGCGGCTCCGGATCCTGGAGCCGGCGCAGCTGCGCCTCCGCCGCCCACTGGCTGCGTACGGCTTCGGCGAGGGCGTCGGCCGGATTCACGGGGCCGCCGCCGTCCCCGTCGCCGGAGCCGTTCAGGAGGTCGGCGGCGAAGGCGCACGCCGAGACCACGGCGGAGACGACGGAGATCCACGTCGCGGTCCCGGGGCTGTCGACATCGCCCCGCCACAGCACGACGGCCAGCGTGACCAGAGCCGCACAGGCCAGCCCCAGCCCGATGCGCCGTTGCACGCGCGCCCGGCGCAATGGCGCCCCCATAGGCTCCCACCCCCGCATCCGAATTCCCGCCTGCTCCGGTGAACGGCTCCTACCCGCCCCGGGTGAACGGCTCCCATCCGCCCCGGGTGGACACCACCGGCCGCCCGGCCAGGTGGGCACGGGCCGCCCGCCTCGGCGGAACGGCACCTGCCACCCGCCTCACGTGAACGCCACGCGCCACCCGCCCCGGGGCCACCGGCACCGAATCAGGTAACCCCTCCCCCACGGCCCCCGGGGCGGAAATCGGCGGAAGGCCACCCGGCGGAGCGAATCGCCGGAGGAGCGAATCGCCGCCAGAGCGAGCCGCCGCCGGAGCGGATCACCGAGGGGCGGGGCACCGCCGGAGCGAACCGCGGTCAGGGCGGATCACCGGCGAAGTGGAGCGCAGGCCGAGCACATCACCACCGGAGCGATCCGCGGGCGGCGCAAATCACCGCCGGAGCGAACCGCGGGCGACCCGATCGCCGGGGAAGCGAAGTGCGGGCGGCCCCCGATCACCGGCGAAGCCAAGCGCGGGCGGCCCCCATCACCGGCAAAGCCAAGCGCCGCCGGAGCGCATGACCGGCGGATCGGATCGTCGGCGGATCGGATCGCCGGCGAAGCGCAGCACGGCACAGCACGGCACAGCACGGCGCAGCGTCAGCCCCGCCCCGTCCCCCACCGTCCGGCCACCTCCGCCAGCGCCCGCACCGCCTTCGCGACCAGCGCGTCGTCGTCCCGTATCCGCCGGTTGTGCTCCACGTGCACGAACGGCACGCCGGCCTCGCCCGCGTACTCGCCCTCCACGTTCGTGCGGCCTTCGAGGCGGCCGCAGTAGCGCTCCCAGACCTCGCACACGCGCATGCCCTGCGCGCGGTAGGCGGCGGCGAGGCCCCGGGCGGAGGGGAGGCCCGCTTCACCGCTGCCCGGGGAGACGACGACGTCGTGGTCGGGCAGGCTGCTGTCGGCGAAGCCGTGGACCTGGACGGCCGGGAGGCGGCGGTCGGCGAGGGCGGCGGAGACGGCGGCGAAGACGGAGTCGCGGCGGTGGGCGACGTCCGCGGCGTCGGGGCCGCCGCCGGAGTCCGCCGCGCGGTGGGCGCCGGCCAGGACGAGCACGCCGCCCGGGGTGCCGCGCAGGAGTCCGATGCCGAGCTGTTCGGTGCGCTGGTCGGCGGAGGGGTGCGGGACCTGGACCTGCCAGCGGACCGGGCCGCGCAGGTCGACGTAGACGCGGCCCCAGCCGCGCCGGACCTCGCCCTCCCGCGTGGCGTCGGCGATCTCCGCGTACCGGGTGCCGCCGCTGCTGTCGACGAGGTCGCGCACCACGTAGCCGACGCCGCCCAGCCTGCGCCCGGCCGCGGTGCGGTCCCCGTCGAGGAGGGCGCGGACGCCGTCGGCGACGGCGCGGCGCTCGCGCTCGGTGGGGATGCGGTAGCTGCCGTCGGCGGTGATGCCGTCGGTGTAGTCGGTGATGCGCCGGGCGAGGTCGACGGTGCCGGTGCCGTTGTGCTGCGGCGCGGCCCTGCGGGACCTGGTCGTGTCCTTGCGGCCGTCCCCGTCCGCGGCCGACGGGCCCCCGCAGCCGGCCGCCCCGGCCAGGAGCGGCGCGCCGAGCAGCACGCAGAGCAGCGCCGTCCGCACGGCGCGGGCCGTACGGGCGGCACGGGCCGCACAGGCCGTACGCGCAGTGCGGACCGTGCGCACGCTGCGGGCGGTCTCCGGCTGGCTCGTCATGCCGGCAAAAGTACCCCGGAGCCGCACGCTTTCCCGCCTGTACTTCAACTGCTCCCGATACGCACGCACATGAGGCACATGGCGTCGAAATTTTGTCAATACTTTAGCTTCCACTTAGGATTCTGCAGTTCCCCTTAGCCCATCCTGATGAGCGGCAAGCAGAACAAGGTATTCCGCCGTCCCGGGCAGCAATGCCGTGCCGCGGCCGAAAGGAATACCCAGGAATGCCGCCCACCGCTCCGCGCGGCGCGCGTCGGCGCAAGATACGCCGGCGTGCCGACATGCCCCTGCTCGGCGGCGCCCGCCCGCCGATCGCCGCGCTCCTGGCGCTGCTGCTGCTGGTGGCGGGGGCGACCGCCCTGGTGCTGGGCGACCACGACCGGGCCGCCGTCGACAAGGCCGTGCTCAGTTCGCAGCAGCGGGTGGCGGAGGACGGCGCGCTCGCGCTGCGGGCCTCCCTGGACGAGAGCGTCACCGATCTCCAGCGCGCCGCCGCGCTGTTCACCGGGCCCCAGGCCGTACCGGCCGACACCGTCCTGGACAAGCTCGGCAAGGTCTACAACAAATGGCGCGGCCTCGCGGTCATCGACCCCGCGAGCGGCAGCCTCCTCGCCGCGCGCGGCGAAACGATCCCTCTGGCCGATGCCCTCAAGGACGGATCAAACAAAACCGCCGATAACGGGAACAAGGGCGACAAGGACGGCGGCCTCGCGCCCCGGCTCGTGAAGCTTCCCTCCGGCGAGACCCGCATGCTCGTCACCGCCGCCCTGCGCGACGGCGGCAAGCTGCGGCTGCTCGTCGCCTCCGGCACCCTCAACGTGCCGGGGATCTCCACCGGCGAGAACCGCTCCCTGCTCGTCGTCGACTCCGCCGGCACGGTCCTCGCCAAGGACGGCCCCTCGATCACCCGCACGGCGTGGGCCAAGCGTGCCGCGAAGACGGCCGCCGCCGCCTCCGGCAAGACCCCCGAGCCCGGCGGCCACCCGGGCGCCGGCGGCAGCCTCATGGGCGGCTCGGACAAGAAGCACCGCACCGCGGTGGGCTATGCGGCCGCGGGCCGCTCCCCCGGCGAGACCAGCCCCGCGGGCGGCCTCGGCCTGTCGGTGGTCACCTCCGTCAAGGTCTCCGAGGACGCCAAGGCCGTACGTACCCAGGCCTTCGGGCTGGTGGCCGCCGCCGTGCTGCTCGTCCTCTCCGTACTCGTCACCTGGATCCTGGTCCGCACGGTCCAGCGCCCGCTGATCCAGCTGTACCTGGAGAGCCGCAGGATCGGCCGCGGCGAGCTCGACCGGCCGGTGCGCAGGTTCCGCGGCCGCGAGCCGGCCCGGATCGGCGCCGCCCTGGAGAGCCTGCGCGGCCAGCTGCTCGGCGGGCGGCCCACCCGCACCGGCCGGGCGCGCGGCGGCTTCGGCACCCGCGCCACCGTCATCGTCTGCGGCGTCGTCCTGCTCGCCTGGGCCGCGCCGCTCCTGCTGCTCCTCAACCGCGCCGGCAGCGGCGTGACCGTACCCAAGCAGCTCGTCGAGGACCAGCGCCGGCGCACCGACACCGCCGCCGACCGCGTCCGCAAGGCGCTCAACGAGGGCTGGGCCGACGTCGCCTCCGTCGCGCAGATCGTCGGGGCGGGCGGCGGCAAGGACGACGCCGCCGACAAGGCCGTCCTGCAGACGACGCTGCGCGAACACCCCCGCTACCGCTCCGTCTACGTCCTCGACGCCGACGGCAAGGTCCTCACCCGCGCCGGGGCCTCCCCGCGCCACCCGGGCGGCCGGAAGCCGTACCCGGACTCCGTCGCCCAGCTCAACACCTCGGGCAAGGAGCCGGCGGTCGCCGCGTATGCGGCCGTGCCCGACGGCAAGGGCCGCACCGTCGTCGGCGAGTACGACCCGCAGTTCCTGATCTCCATGGTCACCCGGCCCGGCCTCGGCCAGGTCTGGCTCGTGGACGACAAGCACCGCATCATCGCCGCCGACCGCCAGCACGGCTTCCGCGCCTTCTCGAAGCTGCCCGGCCGGCACCTGGACGCCCTCGCGGTCAAGGCGCGCAAGGCCACCAACGGCACCGCGCTGCTGCACCGCACCGGAGACGGCTCCTCCCTCGCGGCCGCCGCGCCCTTCACCGGCGGCGGAGCCGTCCGCGACCTCGGCTGGCAGGTCGTCAGCGAACAGCCGGCGTCCTGGCTGGAGCTGCCCGAGTACACCGCGCAGCGGCACACCATGCTCGCCGGACTGCTCGGCGTCACCGCCGCCGTCGCCTGCCTGGGCTGGCTGCACATCCTCGTCATCCGCCCGCTGCGCAAGCTCGCCGGCCAGGCCGAGGCGCTGGCCGGCGGCGACCGCAGGACGGTGCTGTTCCCGCAGCACCACGACGAGGCGGGCGCGGTCGTCCGCAACCTCGAACTGATCCGGCAGCAGCTCGCCCAGAAGCAGCCGGCGCGCCCCTCCGGAAGGAACTGACCCGGTGCTCTTCCTCTACACGGTCCTGGTGATCTGCTGTGCGATCGTCCTGGTCGCGGGCGTCGTCGAGCAGCGCCGCCACTTCACCAACCTGGACATGATCCCCACCCGGGTGCTGATCAACGGCATCCGCGGCAAGAGCTCCATCACCCGGCTGTGCGCGGGCGCGCTGCGCGGCGGCGGCCTGGTCACGGTCGCCAAGACCACCGGCACCGCGGCGCGCTTCATCCACCCGGACGCCACCGAGGAGCCCGTCTACCGCAAGTTCGGCATCGCGAACGTCGTCGAGCAGATCGGTATCGTGCGCCGCGCCGCCGCGTACCGGCCGCACGCGCTCGTCATCGAGTGCATGGCCGTCATGCCGGCGCTGCAGGAGGTCAACCAGACCAAGCTGATCCGCTCCACGATCGGCGTCCTGTGCAACGTCCGCGAGGACCACTTGGCGGAGATGGGCCCCACCCTGGACGACGTGGCCCGCTCGCTGAGCCGGTCCATGCCGCACGGCGGCATCTGCGTCACCGCCGAGCGCGACCGGCTGCACATCCTGCGCGAGGAGGCCGCCGAGCGCGACTGCCGGCTGATCGCCGTGGACCCGGAGACCGTCACCGACGCCGAGCTGCGCGGCTTCAGCTGGTTCACCTTCAAGGAGAACGTGGCCATCGCCCTCGCCGTCGCCGACCTCCTCGGCGTCGACCGGGCCACCGCGCTGCAGGGCATGTACGACGCACCGCCGGACCCCGGTGTGCTCTCCGTCGAGCGCTACCTCACCCCCGACGGCAAGCCGTTCCGCTTCGCCAACATCTTCGCGGCCAACGACCCCGAGTCGACGCTGATGAACGTCGAGCAGCTGCTGAGCCTGGGCGCGATCGAGCGCCCCCTGCACGTCCTCATCAACTGCCGCCCCGACCGCGTCGAGCGCAACGGGCAGATGGGCGAGCTGATCCCCCGCCTCGAACCGGAATCGGTCTTCCTGATCGGCCACCCGACGAAGAGCGCCGCCGACGCGATCCCCGCCGAGTGGCGCTCGAAGATCGTCGACCTGGGCGGCGACCGCCGCGACCCGGCCGAACTGGAGCGGGAGATCCTGGACCGGCTCGGCCCCGGCGCCTCGCTCATCGCCATCGGCAACATCCACGGCCAGGGCGAACTGCTGCTGGAGCGGCTGGCGGAACTGCCCGCGGACGAGACGCCGCAGGCTCAGCAGACTCAGCAGGCTCAGCGGCCGGAGGAGCTGAGTCCGCAGCGGGAAGAGCCCCCGGTGTACGTGCCGACCTACATAGATCCCACAGGAGACTTCCGTTGATCCCCGCCGTCCTCACCCCGGAGATCGCCGCCATCGGGATCGCCCTCGGCCTGCTGTTCTCCCTGGTCTGCTACCTCACCACCAACCTCTCCCCCGGCGGCATGATCACCCCGGGCTGGCTGGCCCTCACCCTCGTGGAGAGCCTGCAGCGCGCCGCCATGGTCGTCGGCATCACCGTCCTGACGTACCTGTGCACCCTGCTGCTGCAGCGCTACGTGATCCTCTACGGCAAGCGCCTGTTCGCGGCGGTCGTCCTGACCGGCGTGGTGCTGCAGGCCACGCTCCACGTGATCCTGCAGCAGCAGTTCCCCCTGATGTACGCCAACCAGACGCTGGGCTTCATCGTCCCCGGCCTGATCGCCTACCAGCTCGTGCGCCAGCCGCGCGGCGCGACCCTGCTGGCCACCGGCACCGTCTCGCTCGCCAACTACGTCGTCCTGACCGCCGGCATCCTGCTGGGCTTCATGCCCACCGCCTGAGCCTTCCCGACCCGACCCCACGGAGCGCAGCCCCATGACGAAGGACCGGAGCAAGGGCCGGAACAAGAGCCCGAGGAAGGGCCCGAAAAAGGGCCTGACCGGCCGCCACGCCCTCCACACCCTGGTCGTGCTCGGCCTGCTCGGCACCAGCGCCTACCTCACGGTCGAGCTGCGCGAGAAGCAGGACGCCGACGCGCCGCCGGTGCAGTCCGTCGCGGGCTCCGGCGGGACCGCCGGCAGCAAGCCGGCCTCCGGCGAACGCCGCTTCGAACGGCTGGCCAGCCCCGCCCGCACCGTCGTGCGCGCCGCCGACGGCGGAGTGCTCGGCACCTTCACCGACGGAGCCCGCACCGCCGTCCTCACCGGCGCGAG
The DNA here is from genome assembly GCF_036961605.1 of Streptomyces sp. KLMMK. Classification (NCBI taxonomy): domain Bacteria; kingdom Bacillati; phylum Actinomycetota; class Actinomycetes; order Kitasatosporales; family Streptomycetaceae; genus Streptomyces; species Streptomyces sp. KLMMK. The sequence goes on along the minus strand of NZ_JBAMDC010000011.1, from coordinate 43,027 downwards.
CCGCACCTTCACCGAGCCCAAGCACACCTCGGCCAAGGTGACCACGGACAGCTGGGTACGGCTGCTGCCGGAGGCCTGGAAGGAGGGCTCCGAGAAGTCCGCCTGGTTCAAGGACTGGTTCAGCAAGTCCCTGGGCAGCAAGGAACCCGACGTCTTCGCCTTCGCCATGGAATACATCGAAGGCGCCCCGCAGAAGAAGGACGCCCAGGGCATCCCCTACTCCGGCGACGCCCAGTTCGGCCCCCTGAACCCCAACGGCTCCGCGGCCGGCGACCTGCGCCTGGAACAGTCCGACTTCTACGACTACCTCGGCATCCCGTACCGCTTCCGCGACGGCACCGTCGAGCGCCCCGAGCCGGCGCGCTTCCGCGCCATGGACTGCTCGGGCTTCATCCGCACCGTCTTCGGCTACCGCGCCCGCTACCCCCTGATGGCCAAGGACGTCAAGGGCGACGGCCTCCCCCGCACCTCCAACGGCATGGCACGTCTCTCCCCCGGCGTACCGGTCCTGGAACTGACCGGCAAGCGCCCCGACGCCACGGACCGCCTGCAGCCGGGCGACCTGGTCTTCTTCGACATCGACAAGCGCACCGGCGACCGCCTGGACCACGTCGGCATCTACATGGGCCTCGACACCGACGGCAAACCCCGCTTCATCTCCAGCCGCGAAGAGGCCAACGGCCCCACCTTCGGCGACAAGGGCGGCACGGCCCGCCTGGACGGCAACGGCTTCTACGCGGCGGGGCTGCGGAGCGCGAAGAGGTTGTGACACCACCCCGGGCACATCCGGGCCCAAATATTCTGTTTGCCGGAACTCCGTGTCAGACTTGCCCGGTTCACAGGTGATTCGCGACAGAAGTGGGAGACCGTGCCCGAGCAGGTGAAGTCCTCGTCCGGCGAACGGAGCGCAGGAGAACGGATCGGCCGCGCGGCTCGCGGCGCCCGGACGCGGCTGTGGTCGACCCGCAGGCGCCGGCTGACGACGATCGGCACATCGGCCGCCTTGGTGGCCGCCGCCGTCACCGGGGTCCTGCTCTTCCGGGACAGTGACCCCGGAGCGGAGCCCGGGGCCAAGGGTGCTCGCAAGCTCGTCATGGCGTACATCGACGCGCTGGCCGACGACGACATGCGCGAGGCGTGCCACTTGATGCACCCCAAGGTGGTCTCCTCCATGGCCGAGGCCGACGGCGGGTGCCCCGGGGCCATGCGCGCCCAGATCGGCGACCGGCTCAGCGGCAAGGAGCGGGGCAGGATCGGTGACATCGACGTCCACGCGGCCCAGGTCGAGGGCGGCGGCAAGGTCGCTCGCGTCGAGGTCAGCTCCGGACCGAAGGGCGCCAGGAAGAGCACCGTGACGGTGGAGCGCACCGACGGGCACTGGCGCATTCTGGAGGACTGACACGCGCACCCGCCGCCCGCGAAGGGAGCGGCGGGTGCGAGGAGCGGGCGGGAGGCGTGCCCGCCCGCCCACCGCCGCTACCGGCCTTCCGTCACCACCGGCTTGCCGTTGTGGGACTTGGCGACGACGCCGCCGGTGAACACCGGGTCGGCCGGAACGCTGCGCTTCGACCTGGCCAGGCCCCGGGGCTGGGCGCTGCCGCCGTCCGCCTCGGAGAGCCAGTACATCCGCTCCAGGCCCTCGGTGTCGATGTAGAACACGGCCCACTGGCCGTCGTCGAGCTGCACCACCGCGGGGTCGGTCGCCGCCTGCTTCGGGGCCACGAGGCTCCACCGGCCGAACTCGCCGTCGGGTCCGAGCTGGCGGGCGTAGTGGACGTATCCCTTGTCATCCCGGACGACCACCCCGAGAGACTTGTCCTGGTTGACGGCGACCGCGGGCGAACCCGCCGTCTTCACACCCGGCAGTACGGTTCCGGCACCGAAGAAGCCGTTGAGCGGGAGCTTGGTGTCCGCGTCGGTACGGGTGGACTCCTTGGCCGTCCAGATCTCGCCGTCCTTGGTGCGGGCGAAGGCCGTCACCTTGCCGTCGGCACCGCGCGCCGCTGCCGGCGCCCCGCCGAGGCCGCTCACGTCGGAGGCACCCCAGACCCACCAGCCTTCGCGCTTGGCATCCGCGCGGTTCATGCCGAGGCGGCCCTGCTTGTCGATCCCGAGGATGAACGGACGGTCCGCGTGGACGTCCACCGAGGCGGCCTGGCCGGTACCGGCGAAGGACGACTTCTCGTACCCCGCGGGCATGGAGGAGTAGGCGTCCCGGGTGCGCCACGGAATGAAGTTGTCGCTGTTCGGGCTCTGCTGGTTCAGGTACCACATCCTGCCGTCGCGGTCGAAGGCGTGGATGGCGACGATGCCCTGAGTGTTCCTGACGACGGTGGGCGCGCCCGCGAAGTCACCGCCGAGATCCCTCAGCGCCGACCAGACCCCGCCTGCTTGACGCTTCGCCATCCAGATGTGGCCGTCCTTGCCGAGGACGAAGGCCATCGGGGTGCCGTCGGCCTGCTCCATGACGACCGGCTGGTCGACGAAATCCCGCGCGCCGGGCACGGTGCTGTAGGCCACGGTGCCCAGGTCCTTGGGATCGCGCTGGACACCGTTGATCAGCCAGCCGCGCTCGTCCACGTAGAACTGCTGGATGAGCTTGTCGCTGCCCTGCCGGATCGCGGCGGGCATGTTGGGCCGCGGAGCGACGGGGGGCTTCGCGGGACTGGCCGGGGTCTTGCAGGCGTCCGTGGACATGGATATCCCGTGGAACGTCTCGAAGTTCCAGCCGGCCTTGCGGCGGCCGGTGTCGACCCAGGCCCCGGCGTTGACGTCGTAGCGGTACCAGAACAGCGAGCCGTCGGCGTGCAGGGCGTAGAGGGTGCCGCCGCCCGCGGAGCGGATCTCCCGGATCTTGTCCCAGCCGACCGCCCAGGCCTGGCTCTTGATCTCGAGCCACTGCTGGGTGTCGACGTCGTAGCGGTAGCGGTACAAGTCACCGCCCTGGCGGGCGAAGAGCAGCCCGTCGCCCGCGGCGACGACGAGGTTGTACCCGCCCCACGTGCCGGTGTCGATCACGCGGCCGTTGCCGGGCATCGGGGCCCCGGTCTTCTCGTCGTAGCGGTACAGCCGCAGGGTGCCGTCGTCGTGGACGGCGAAGATGTTGCCGCGTTCGTCGATGGTGACGCGGTTGCGGCGGCTGGCACCGTTGAGGAAGTCGCCCCAGCCGCTGTCGATCTTCTGACCTGGAGGCGTCCCCCAGCTGTTGGTGGCCGGATCGTAGCGGTGGCGGTACAGGCCGCCGTCGGCGTTGATGCTGTAGATCCAATTGCCGGGACCACCGAGGGTGATGCGGGGAGACCCCCACCCGCTCCCGTCGATCTGCTTGCCGATCACAGGCCAGCTGAAGGACCCCTGTGCGGCGTCGGCGTGGGAGAAGAGCTCCAGCTTCCCGGCGGTGGTCGCGCCGTACAGCTGGACCGGGCGGCAGCTCACCTGCGCGGAGGGGGCGGGCGTGGGCGGCAGGGCATCGGCCGTGGCGGCGGGCGCGCACACCAGGCCCAGTGGCAGGGCTGTGACGGCTGCCAGGGTCAGTGCCGCCGAACGGGCAGCAGACAGGCGAAGGCGGCTCTTGGGCATCGAGGGCACTTTCATGACGGGGCGACAGGGCCCATCCGCGGGCCGAGGCCCCCGCCGAAGGGTGGCGGGGCGGGATGCATGTAATCACACCCCATGTACCTACCTTTCAGGGTAGTTACTCTGAATGACCATTGGGCGTCATAAGTCGGACACAAGACCCATCTTCGGCTTCGGAGCGTAAGTCTTCTTTCTCAACTCGCCCATCATCTTGCACAGCTGATCCTTATTCAGCTAAAACATCGTCTCAATGCCCGCCATCCATTGGTTGTGGCTGTCTGTGGCGACCTATGCCCATATGGCGATGCATGTCCATATTCGGGCTCGCCACTTCCGGGTTCGATGGGTGGGGTGTGTTCTCCGTGTTCCTTGGCAGTCGGCGCTCCGGGTCCTCCGGTGCGCGTCGCCGCCGCGGCGCCTTCAGGCACCGCGGCTTCTTCGCCACCAGGCCGGGCGCGCGCAGATCCGTCGCGATGACGGCGGCGATGCTGGTGTTCGCCGCCGCGGCGCCCTCGGAGGCGGTGACCAAGCCGGAGTCCGGCCCCTCGCTGCCGGGCGTCAAGGGCCACACCAAGCGCCCCGACGGGCAACGCTGGGGCAGCGCGGCAGGACTCGACCACCTCGACGGCTCGTCCGGCCCGGTCAAGGCCCGCGGGCCGCAGACCTTGCACGGCAAGTACGCCGTGGAGCGCCCGAAGACGCCCGGGCTCACCGCCCGGAACGAGGCCAAGGTCGTGGCCGCCCCCGGCAAGGAGGTCAAGGGCTACGACCCGAAGAGCAGCAGCGAGATCACCGGCAAGCGGTCGGAGTTCGAGCGCACCTTCAGCAACCGGGACGGCTCGCAGACGACCCAGTTCTCCAAGGAACGGCTGAACTACCGCGCTTCGGACGGCAGCTGGAAGCCCATCGACTCCGCGCTCGTCCCCGCGGGTGAGGGCGGCGCGGGCGGTTGGCGCAACGCCGCCGACAGCCTCGACATCCGGCTCGCCACGCAGGCCGACGCCAAGGACCTGGCCCGGCTCGTCGTGGACGGCGACCACGAGGTCTCCTTCGGCCTCGACGGAGCGCACCGCTCGGCCGGGCGGACGGACGACAAGAACAAGTCCGCGATCACCTACCCCGACGTCCTCAAGGACGCCGACCTGGAGCTGATATCCAGGCCGGGCGGTCTCAAGGAGGTCATGGTCCTGCGCTCCAAGGACGCGCCGCGCAGCTGGCTCTTCCCGCTGCACACCAAGGGCCTCGCGCCCTCGCTGGACAACGGCGACGTCGTCCTCAAGGACGCCGAGGGCAGGGAGCGCGTGCGCATTCCGCACGGCTACATGGAGGACTCCAAGGTCCACCCGGAGTCCGGCGACGGCGCGATATCCACCAAGGTCGGCTACCGCCTCGTCGACCACGCCGGCGGCCAGGCGCTGCGCGTGGACCTCGACGGCGACTGGCTCTCCGCGCCGGAGCGCACGTTCCCCGTCCGGGTCGACCCGCCCATGGTGGACCCCGTCGGCGCCTCGTCGAGCATGTACGTCGAGAAGTCCGGCGGGAACAACTGGAGCTCGGGCTCCGAGGACACGCTCAAGGTGGGCGCCGTCAGCGACGGCGGCACCAGCCGGGCGGCGAGCTACCTCGCCTTCCCGAACGTGGCCTCCAAGCTGCGCAACCACAAGATCTTCGGCGCCTCGCTCAACGTCCTCAACTACTGGTCGGCCTCCTGCCGGCCCCGTGAGGTGAGCGTCCACCCGGTCACCGAGGCGTGGACGGCCGGCAAGGGCCACACCTATCCCGGCCCCTCCTTCGGGTCGAAGATCGCCGGCTCCTCCTTCGCCCACGGCTTCATCGGCGAGGGTCAGTCCAGCTCGGCCTGTCCCGCCGCGTGGGAGGCGATGGACCTGGGCTCCAAGGGACGCGACCTGGTCGAGGAGTGGGCCAACGGCACCCGGCCCAACTACGGCCTGACCCTGCGCGGCTCGGAATCCGACACGTCGAGCTGGAAGAAGTTCTCCAGCACCAACAGCGCCAACCCGCCGTCCCTCTACGTCACGCACTCGCCGTACGACGCCAAGTACTCCGTGGAGCGCGCCAACCCCGAGCCGCCCGTCAGCCGGAGCCAGGACGGCAAGGTCAAGATCAAGGTGACCAACCTGGGCGCCGAGACCTGGACCCCCAAGACCTACGAGCTGGGCTACCGCGCCTACAAGGGCGGCAAGCTCGTCAAGGAAGTGTCCGCGGCACAGCTCACCAAGGACGTGCCCCGCGGCGCGAGCGTCACCCTCGACGCGACGATCCAGAAGGGCGACCCGGGCGAGTACCTCATCGACTTCTCGATGATCCGCAAGGGTCTGGGCTTCTTCACCGACTACAACATCGCACCGGTCCGCATCGGCCTCAACGTGCTGGCCATCCCGCCGGTCGTCGACACCTTCCACCCGGCCAACGGCTACCAGTCCCAGACGCTCACGCCGGAGCTGTGGGCCAACGCCCGGGACATGGACAAGACCGGCCAGACGCTGCAGTACCGCTACGAGGTCTGCGAGCCCGGCAAGGACGGCAAGGACAGCAAGCCGAAGGACTGCTTCTTCTCCGACTGGTCCCCCGATCGGAGCTGGGTCGTCCCGGCCGGCAAACTGCGCTGGTCCAAGACCTATCTGTGGCGCCCCTGGAGCAGGGACAACGCGGCCGTCAGCCCCGAGCTGCCCTACACCACCCTGCTGACCGCGGTGCCCCAGCCGGTCATCACCTCGCACCTGGCGGGCTCGCCCTACGGCTCCTCGGACAAGCCCTTCGACCCGCAGGTCGGCAACTTCGCCAGCTCGGCGGTCGACGCGTCGGTGGCCACCATAGGCCCGGACCTCACCGTGGCCCGTACTTACAACAGCCTCGACCCGTCCACGAACCACATCTTCGGTGCGGGCTGGGCCTCGCGCCTCGACATGAAGGTGACGCCGGACGACGACGGGACCGGCAATGTCGTCCTGACCTATCCGGACGGCCAGCAGGTCCGTTTCGGCCGCAACCCCGACGGGTCCTTCGCCGCCCCCATGGGCCGTGACGCCGTCTTCATCAGCGTCAAGGACGGGGGCTGGCAGCTCACCGACAAGAACGGTGTCCGCTACGCCTTCCGCGCCGACGGTCTGCTGGGCACGGTCACCGACTCGAGCGGCCTGGCCCAGACCTTCACCTACACGGACGGCAAGCTCGTCCAGCTCCGTAATGACGCCAGCAAGCGGAGTCTGTTCTTCCAGTGGACGGGCGAGCACATCACCGCGGTCGGCACCGACCCGCTGCGCACCAGCCCGCTGACCTGGACGTACGAGTACGACGGGGACAAGCTGACCAAGGTCTGCTCCCCCGAGAAGACCTGCACCCGGTACGAGTACGGAAAGGGCTCGCACTACCGCAGCGTCGCCCTGGACTCCGGCCCCTACGCCTACTGGCGCTTCGGTGAGGACGGCGGCGACGACGCCGTCAGCCAGGTCACCGTCAACCAGGGCAAGGACCAGGCCCGGTACGTCGACGTCACCCACGACGCCGCCGGTCCGCTGAGCGGCACCTCGGACGGCGCCGCCACCTTCAACGGCACCTCCTCGCGCGTCGACCTGCCCGAGAACCTGCTGAACCTGCAGCGCAACCTCGCGGTCAGCATGTGGTTCCGCACCTCCGGCAGCGGCGTGCTGCTGAACTACCGCTCCGACAAGCACAACGACAGCAACGACGGCACCAGCGCGCCCGTGCTGTACATCGGCGCGGACGGCAAGCTGCGCGGACAGTTCCGCATGGGCCGCATCTCCCCCATCACCACGGGAACCGCCGTCAACGACGGCCAGTGGCACCAGGTGGTGCTGTCCTCGGACGGCGCCCGGCAGACCCTGTTCCTGGACGGCAAGCGCCACGGCACCCTGGACGCACCGGTCAACCACGGCAACCAGCGGTTCGCCGAGATCGGCTCCGGCTACGCCTACGACTGGCCCTCCCCGCCCGCCAAGAGCGCGGTCTACTTCAAGGGCGACATCGACGAGGTCGCCGTCTACCACAAGCCGATCGGCACCGCCGCCGCACAGTCCCTCTACGCGGCCCGCGAGCAGGCCGACCAGCTCACCAAGGTGACGACGCCCGGCGGCCGCACGGCCGTGGAGGTCTCGTACGACACCTCCGTGGACCGGGTCGGCAAGCTGACCGACAACAACGGCGGCCAGTGGCAGCTGGGCGTCCCCGTCACGGGCCTGTACGGCAAGGAGCTCATCCGCACCGTCCAGGTGACCGACCCCAAGAACCGCCGGCACTTCTACGACTACGACCCGCTGGCCGGGCGCGCCATCCGCTACGTCTCGCCGCTGCGCGACAAGCCGGTGGACCCCCAGAAGCCCAAGCCCACGACCTCCCCGTCCCCCGGCACCGAGGGCGGCCTGTTCGAGGGCGGCGTCGTCGGCGACGGCAACCCCCCGACGGACTACCCCGATCCGGAGTTCGTCGGTGGCGCGATCAACGCCATGGGCGTCCGCAGCTTCGGCTACGACGACAAGGGCTTCCAGAACCGGGTCCTGGACGAGAACGGTCATGCGATCGACATGACCTATGACGACCAGGGCAACGTGGCGACCCGCACGACCTGCCGTGACCGGAATGACTGCCAGACCACGTACTACAGCTACTACTACGACGAGAAGAACCCGGTCGACCCGCGCAACGGCAAGCTCACCGAGTCCCGCGACGCCCGCTCGGCGAACGCAACGGACAACACCTACCGGACGACGTACGCCTACGACGCCCGCGGCGAGCTGACCGAGCAGACCGCACCGGACGGCCGCAAGGCCACCCGTGTCTTCACCACCGGATCGGACCCCGCCTTCAACAACGAGGGCACCGCTCCGGCCGGCCTGCTGGCGTCCATGACCGACGCCAAGGGCAAGACGACCAAGTACACGTACTTCGCCAACGGCGATCTCGCCGAGACCACCGACCCTGCGGGCCTGATCACCCGCTACACCTACGACCGGCTGGGCCGCAAGCTCACCGAGACCGACATCAGCGACTCGCAGCCCAAGGGCGTGACCGTCGGCTACACCTACGACGGCCTGGGCCGGACGGTCACCGTGACCAAGCCCGGCGTCAAGAACCAGGTCACCGGCGTCACGCACACCGCGCGCACGACCATGGAGTTCGACCAGGACGGCCTGGTGCTGCGCTCCGAGGTCGCCGACACCACGGGCGGCGAGCCCACCCGCGAGACCCGCACCGAGTACGACGACTCCGGACGCCCGGTACGGGTGACGGACGCCGAGGGTTCCGAGACCAGCTACGGCTACGACGCGCTGGGCAACCGTGCCTGGCAGGTCGACCCGAGCGGCACCCGGACCGAGTACACCTACACCCCGCGCAACAAGGTGGCCGAGGTGCGGGTGCGCGACTGGCGCGGCGACCCGGAGGAAGCACCCAAGGACGGCGACGAGAAGGTCCTGGTGATCGACTCCTACGCCTACGACATGGCCGGCCGCCTGACCCGGCACGCCGACGCCATGGGCCGCACGCGCGCGTTCAGCTACTACGACGACGGCCTCAGCAAGTCCGTGCGCGCCCTCGGCGTGCGCCAGCCGGACGGGTCCACCCGCGACATCGAGCTCGAGCGGAACGTCTACGACGCCCTCGGCAACCTGACGCGCAAGACCACCGGCAACGGCACCACCGTCACCGCCTACGCCTACGACGTCTCGGGCCGGGCCCAGACGATCACCACGGACCCGGGCCGGCTCGACCGCAAGGTCAGCTACACGTACGACGACGCGGACAACGTGACGCGCGTCGTGCACACCGGCAAGAGCTCCAACGTCCAGTTCTCCAGCAGCAGCTCCGAGGTCGTCGACTACACCTACGACGCCGCCGGCCGGGAGCTCAGCGAGACCACGCTCAACGGCAAGGAACGGCTGACCACCACCTTCAAGCGCGACCAGCGCGGTCTGCTGCTCGCGGAGACCGAACCGCGCGGCAACGCCGAAGGCGCGAACGCGGAGGCGTACACCACCACCTACACCTACGACGAGCTCGGCCGTCAGGTGACCGTCACCGAACCGGCCGCCGACGTGGAGAACGGCGACGGCGACGCCAAGGCGGTCCAGGTCCGACCGACCACGACCACCGGCTACAACGCCTTCGACGAGGCGACCCAGAGCAAGGACCCGCAGGGCCGGGTCTCCTCGGTCGCCTTCGACAAGACCGGCCGCCCCACGGTCAGCACCTCGCCGTCCTACACCCCGCCCGGGGCCTCCGAGCCGATCACCCCGGTGAGCCGCAACGAGTACGACGCGGCGGGCCGGATCACGGCGACCACCGACGCGCTCGGCAACGTCAAGCGCTACCGCTACGACCAGCTCGGCCGGATGGTCCAGCGTGAGGAGCCCCGTTCCTCGAAGCTGCTGGGCCTGGTGACCGAGCCCGGCAAAAACGTTCCGGCAGGTGCCGGTGCCGTGTGGTCGTACACCTACTCCCGCACGGGCGAGACGCTGTCGGTGACGGACCCGACCGGGGCCCGCACCGAGACCACCTACGACGACCTCGGCCGTCAGCGCACGGCGACGACGGTGGAGCGCAAGTCGGACCAGACCCGCTACTTCACCAGCACCTTCACCTACGACGACGCCGACCGCCTGGTGGCACAGACCACGCCCGGCGGTGACACCGCGCGCTTCACCTACGATGCGCTCGGCCAGCTCACCGGCACCGAGGACGCCGCCGGCGTGAAGACGCAGACCGGCTTCGACATGGCCGGCCGCGTCATCCGCAACAGCGACGCCCTGGGCCGCACCGTCCGGCAGGACTACGACCAGGCCGGCCGGATGACCGGTCAGCTCTGGCTGGACAAGGACGACCGCCCGCTGCGCAACCGCAGCTTCCGCTACGACCAGGCGGGCAACCCCACCACGTCGACCGACGCCCGGGGCAAGTCCACCAGGTTCACCTTCGACCCGCAGAGCCAGCTGGTGAAGCAGGTCGAGCCGGTGAGCACGGACAAGACGATCACGACCAGCTTCGGCTACGACGTCAACGGCAACCGCACCCGCTTCACCGACGGCCGCGGCAACACCACGCGCTACACCTTCAACGCCCTCGGCCTGCCCGAATCGGTGATCGAGCCCGAGACCAAGGACCACCCGGCACCGGCCGACCGCACCTGGACCACCTCCTACGACGCCGAGGGCAACCCGGTCCGGCTCACCGAGCCCGGCAAGGTGGAGCGTCAGCGCACCTTCGACCCCAGCGGTCTGCTGCTGCAGGAGACCGGCTCCGGCGCCGAGGCCTCCACCGCCTCCCGCGTCTACGAGTACGACGCGGCCGGCCGGATGACCTCCGCCAGCGCGCCGAAGGGGGCCAACACCTTCGAGTACAACGACCGTGGCCTGCTGACCTCCGCGAAGGGCGGCTCCGGCGACGCCACGTTCGGCTATGACGAGGACGGCCGTCTGCTCACGCGGGTCGACGCTGCCGGCACGGCAGTGTTCGGCTACGAGAAGGGCCGGCTGAAGACCGTCAAGGACGCGCGGTCGCAGCAACTGTTCTCCTACCGCTACGACAAGTCGGGCGCACTGGAGGGCATCGACTCCCCCGGCCTGAACCGCAACTTCGGGTACGACTCACTGGGCCGTCAGGTCTCCGACGTCACCAAGTCCACCGGCGGGGCGACGCTGGCCTCCTTCGAGTACGCCTTCGACGACAACGACCGGGTGGTCTCGAAGAAGACCACGGGCACGGCCGGCGCGGGTGAGCAGAAGTACGCCTACGACGACGCGGGCCGCCTGACGTCCTGGACCGACAAGGACGGCAAGACCACGGGCTACTCGTGGGACGACGCCGGCAACCGCGTCCAGGCGGGCGAGCGGAAGGCGACGTACGACGCGCGCAACCGGATGCTGACGGACGGTGGGGCCACCTACGCCTACACCCCGCGCGGCACCCGGAAGTCCTCCACCACGTCCGGCCTGACCGAGGAGAGCCGCTTCGACGCCTTCGGCCAGCTGGCCAAGCAGGGCGAGATCTCCTACCAGTACGACGCCCTCGGCCGCCTGGTCGACCGGGACGGCACCCAGCACACCTACGCCGGCCTCGACGACGAGGTCGTCACCGACGGCCGCGGCGTCTACAGCCGGGGCCTGACCGGCGAGCTGATCTCCGTCACCCAGGACGGCTCCACGCGCCTCGCGATGAACGACCGTCACGGCGACATCGTCGGCACCCTGGACGTGAAGGACACCAACCCGCAGAAGCTCACCTCCTCGACCGCCTTCGACCCCTTCGGCCGGACCACGGCCGCCCAGGGCGACCAGGTCTCCATCGGCTACCAGGGCGACTGGACCGACCCGTCCACCCAGCAGGTCAACATGGCCGCCCGCTGGTACGACTCCGGCGCCGGCGCCTTCACCTCCCGCGACAGCTACAACCTCGACCCGAACCCCGCGTCCATCCGGGCCAACCGCTACACGTACGGCGACGGCGACCCGGTGGACAACGTCGACCCGACGGGGCACTGGAGCTTCCGGAGCGGTCTGAAGAAGCTCGGTCGGAAGGTGGCGTCCGCCGGGCGCTCCCTGCAGCAGAAGGCCTCGCAGGCCTACCACTACGTGGAAGAGAAGGTCTCACAGGCCTACCACTACGTGGAACGACAGGTCTCGCGGGCTTACCACTACGTAGAGCGGAAGGTCTCCTCGGCCGTCCACTACATCTCCCGGAAGATCTCGTCCGGCGCGCGGTGGCTGGGCAACAAGATCTCGTCCGGAGCGCGGTACATACGCAACCAGGGCGCACGGGTCTACAAATCCGCGGCCCAGATCTACCGCGAGAGCAAGCGCTACATCAGCGACACGGCACGGTCGGCGAAGAAGTACATCGCCACCCACAACCCCATCCCCGTCCTGGCCAAGGCACTTCGCCCGGTCTACGCGGGAATGAAGATGGTGGTCGCAGCCGCGGCCCACGCTCCGGCACTGATCGTCCAGGAGACCAAGCAGGTCATCCAGGACGTGGCCAAGGTCGCCACCGAGGTCACGAAGATCGTCGCCGACGTGAGCGCCAAGATGGTCTCGGCGGTCGACACCGCAATCACCGCGGTCTCGGAGTTCGCCCAGACGGCGGCGCCGTACCTCAAGGCGGCACTGGAGTTCGCGGCCGAGGTCACGGGCGTCAACGACGCGATCGCCTGCGCCACGAAGGGCGACGCGGAAGCGTGCCTGTGGACCGTGGTCACGGTCGGCAGCATCTTCGTGCCGGGTTCTACGGCGGCGGTGCGCGGAGCGAAGGCGGCGCGAGTCGGCGCCAAGATGGGCCGTGCCGAGAAGGTCGCGGAGAAGAGTTCCAAGTTCGTCGACAACGCCGAAGGAAAGGCAGGTGGCAACACGTGGTCGTCAGACTTGAGTCATGTCACCGGGAAGACAGCCAAGTCCAGGAATCGAGCCATCGAGGCCGTCATCTCCGAAGACTTCCCTGATCTTCGTTTCACCCATCAGCCCGTCTACAGTCCATGGGTTAGCACGGGGATAGCGAAACCCAATGCTGGAACGCAGCTCGGCGCAGAGTCTTTTGTTAGCCGGGCGGAGCTTCGCGATAGCCTGATCCACGAAGAGCTTCACCACCGATGGTTCAACCGCGGGATTCCATCAGGCACCCATCATCCGCGAGATGGGTCAGGTCTGTCCCCGCGCTTCTACGGAACTATTGCGCGATACAAATCCATTCGAGGTTGGGGATGAGTGAACAAGCTGCACGGCGCTCAGGCACATGCCAGGGCTGCGGCCACCCCTGTACAGGGTGGGTAGTACAACTGACCAGGGGTGACCGACTTCGATGGGAGGTTGAGTGGGCTTGCGATCTGTGTGGGATTTCACACCATGGAGCATGGGGCCCAGCTCCCGCAGAAGTGCGGAATGAAATCTTGACGCAACACGGCCCTCACTGCCTGAAACTGACCACCAAGGAGTACCGCGCCGGGAGTCTCCTGAAGGCGTTTCGAAGCGCGTTCAACCTCTCCATTCGAGACGCCCAGGAATCAGCGCACGACCTCAAGCGGTGCGGATATGAGGGAACATACGTAGAGACGCAACTCATCTCTGACCTGCTACGGAAGGAAGGAATCTCAAGCGAAGTGCTGCCCGGCACGTGCGCACGAGTATCAGAATGCGCCAATGAGTAGCATCTGAGCAGGATTACCACAGACGTCCCGTCAGGCCCTGACTGACGGGACGTCTGCATGGCGACGGCAAGTCAACGACCACTGGTAGCGGATCGCAGTTGACATTGAGCACCCAAACGGCCGATGTCGCTACGCCCTCTGCCACTTCCCCAGAGTCAGTCCCCGCGCTCCGGCCCGCTGCCGGGCCACACGCAGTCGGCCGTCCAGGCCGAGCACCGCAACAGTCACCCGACCATTCCCATCAACGGCGAGCGCCGGGGCGCCCGCGCACTCCTCGCCCGTTTCCGACCACTGCGCGGCGAGCGTCTCGTCCCCGCTGGGGCAGACCGCCACGGCCGGCAGTCCGGACGCAGCGCGCTGGGCGAGCACCGTGCACTCGTGGCCGTCGAGGACCGTGTGGAGGACGGCGACGGGGCCGCTGCCGGTGCCGCCGACCGAGGCGGTGGCAGGCTCGGCGTCGGCGTCGCCGCCGGCCTCGGCAGCGACCTCCGCCGCCAGCGTGTGCAGTTCGCCGTCGACGGCGTCACGCCAGAAGTGCGTGATGCGGTCCTCCCCGGTGACCCCGGCCGTCGCCGAGCAAGCCCCCGGCTTGGCCGGGATGTTGCGCACGCGCCGCACCGGGCCGCCCGGCTGCTCCTGGCGCCAGCGCAGGACGAACTCGGACGCGGGGGCGAGCAGTTCGATGCGGCCGGAGGGCGTCGCGGCGGCGGTCAGACCGTCGAGGACGTGACTGCCCTTCATGTCGGTCCAGGGGCCCCAGATACCGCGGGCGTCCTGCCGGCGGCCGCAGACGCCGCCGCCGGAGTTGCGGACGAAGACCTGCAGGCCGGTGGAGTCGACGGCGGCGGTGGGCACGCCGAGCTGGGCGGAGCGCTGCCGGTCCGGGCCGTGGGGAGAGCCGATCGACCGCCAGTTCGTGGGCGGGCGGCCGGGCTGGAACTGGGTGGCGTACACGATGTCGGTGTCGACCTCGCCCGTCTCGGTCTCGCGCTGCCGCACGCCGACGAGGTACACGTAGCCCTGCGGGCTCTGCGCTATGGACAGGCACGCCTCCAGGCCGGGGACGGCCAGCAGCTCCGGGCCCGTCCACTCGGGGCCGCCGGGCCGGGTCTCGGTCCAGCGCACGACACCGCCCTCGGCCGGTGCGTAGGCCGTCAGACGGCCGTCGCTCCCCCTCAGTAGCCAGCCGGTGACCGGGGTGGCCGTACGCACTGCCATGACTCGCTGCCAGCCTTTCTCACATGCGGCTCTCGCATTCGGCCTCGGTCGCGCTGCGCTCGGAGCCCGTTTGTCGACCCTCGACAATAACATCGTGGCCGGTCAGGGCATCCGTCCGCGGCTGCCGTGCGAGGGCGGCGTGCGAAGGCGGCGTGCGAGGCTTGGGGCATGAGCGCCCTCCTCCCCGTCCTCCTCGTCGTGGACTCCGCGAACGTCGTCGGCTCGGTGCCGGACGGCTGGTGGCGCGACCGCCGCGCGGCCACCGAAAGGCTCCGGGACCACCTCGCGGACCGCGCGGCCCGGGGCGACGGCGAGCTGTTCGCGGACGCGCCCGAGGTCGTCCTCGTGGTGGAGGGCAAGGCGCGCGGCGTCGGCCCGGTGCCGGGCGTACGGATCGAGGAGGCCGCGGGGAGCGGCGACGACCGGATCGCGGAGCTCGTGGCGGCCCGGGAGGCCGGCCGCCGGTGCGTGGTCGTCACCGCCGACCGCGGGCTGCGGGCCCGCGTGACCTCCTGCGGCGCGGAGGTGGCGGGCCCGAGCGCGGTACGTCCGTAGAGGGGCGGGCGCGGTTACGGGACGCGGCTGTGCTGCCGCCCGTACACGAAGTAGACGACGACGCCCACGACCATCCACACGGCGAACCGCAGCCACGTCTCGGCCGTCAGGTTGAGCATCAGCCACAGCGAGGCCAGGACCGACAGGACGGGCACCACGGGTACGAGCGGGGTGCGGAAGGCCCGGGGCAGGTCGGGTCGCGTGCGACGGAGGATGACGACGCCGAGGGCCACGACGACGAACGCGAAGAGCGTGCCGATGTTGACGAGCTCGGCGAGGACGTCGATCGAGGTGAAGCCCGCGAGCACGGCCACGACGACGCCGAGCAGGATCGTGGACCGGTAGGGCGTGCCGTAGTGCGGGTGCACGCGGGAGAAGATCCTCGGCAGCAGCCCGTCGCGGCTCATCGCGAAGAACACCCGGCTCTGCCCGAGCAGCAGGATCATGCAGACGGTCGTGAGGCCGACGGCCGCGCCGAAGCTGATGAGCCCGGCCCAGAACGGGTGCCCGGTGGCCTTGAAGGCGTCGGCCAGGGGCGCGTCCGTGGACAGCTCGGTGTACTTCTGCATGCCGGTGACGACGACGGACACGGCCACGTAGAGCAGCGTGCAGATGGCGAGGGAGCCGAGGATGCCGCGCGGCACGTCGCGCTGGGGGTTGCGGGTCTCCTCGGCGGCGGTGGCGACGATGTCGAAGCCGATGAAGGCGAAGAACACGACGGCGGCGGCCGAGAAGATGCCCATGACGCCGAAGTTCGACGGGGAGAAGCCGAACATGAGCTGGATGAGCGGGGCCTGGATGTCGCTGCCTGCCGTGGTGCCCTGGGATTCGGGGATGAACGGGTCGTAGTTGGAGCCGGTGATGAAGAAGGCCCCGACGATGATCACGATCAGGACGACGGTGACCTTGATCGCGACCACGACGGCCGTCACGCGCGAGGACAGCTTCATGCCGAGGACGAGGATCGCCGTCAGCACCAGGACGAGGATGCAGGCGAGGATGTCGAAGCCGAAGCTGCCGTTGTGCGTGCCCTCCAGGCCCGCGGGCAGGTGCCAGCCCGCGTTGTCCATCAGGGAGCGGATGTAGCCGGACCAGCCGACGGCGACGACTGCGCAGCCCAGTGCCAGCTCCAGGATCAGGTCCCAGCCGATGATCCAGGCGGGCAGTTCGCCGAGGGAGGCGTAGGAGAAGGTGTACGCGGAACCGGCGACCGGCACGGTGGAGGCGAACTCCGCGTAGCACAGCGCCGCGAGCCCGCAGACGATGCCGCCGAGAACGAACGCCAGCGCCACCGACGGGCCGGCGTTCTCCTTGGCGACCTTGCCCGTGAGGACGAAGATGCCGGTGCCGATGACGACGCCGACACCGAAGACGGTCAGGTCGAAGGCCGTCAGGGACTTCTTGAGGACGTGCTCGGGCTCCTCGGTGTCCCGGATGGACTGCTCCACCGATTTGGTCCGGAAGACTCCGCGCTTGCTCTTGCCGCGGGGCTCCCCGAGAGGTTGCTGTTCGCTCGTGCTCATCGGCCCACCTCCACCTGTCCACCTGCTCGCGTGCTCACCATGAACTGAGCGAGTGTCCGCGATGATCCGGGCCGGGCAGGGGCCTGACCGGCCACCCTCAACAGGATTCACCCGATGGGACGCACCGGTCCATATGCAGACGGACCGGTCGGACCACCCGGATAGGGGGTCCGACCGGTCCGTGAGGAGCGGTGACCGCGCCCCGTAAGGGGGGCGGGGAACTGCGCGACCAGCCACGTACCACCGGCAGCCGACCAACGGCCGGCCGACGGCAAAGAACCGCAGCGCGGCGAACGCGAAGGCGGACGCCGACGCGGAGGCGAACGCGAGGGCGCAGCCTAGTCGCGCGCCGGCTCCACCGCGGCCTCGGAGGCCGCCGGGGAAGCCGGGGCCGCCTCGGGAACCGGGGCCGCCTCGGCCGCCCCGGGCACGTCCTCGAGCCGCCCGTCGAGCTTGGCGACCAGCCCGGTGACCTGACGGGCGATGTCCGGCGCGGTCAGCCCGATCTCGGCCATGACCTCCTTGCGGGAGGCGTGGTCGAGGAAGCGCGGCGGGATGCCGAAGTCGCGCAGCGGCAGGTCCACGCCGGCGTCGCGCAGCGCCTGCGCGACCGCCGAACCGACGCCGCCGACGCGGCCGTTGTCCTCGACGGTGACGACGACGCGGTGCTCGGCGGCCAGGCCCGGCAGCGCCTCGTCGACCGGCTTGACCCAGCGCGGGTCGACCACGGTCGTGGAGATGCCCTGCTTGTCGAGGAGGTCGGCGATCTCCAGGCACATCGGGGCGAGCGCGCCGACGGAGACGAGGAGGACGTCCGGCCGTACGACGCCCTCGGCGGGGCGGCGCAGCACGTCCATGCCGCCGACGGTGCCGACGGCCTCGACGGCCGGGCCGACGGTGCCCTTGGAGTAGCGGACGACGGTGGGGGCGTCCTTGACCTCGACGGCCTCGCGCAGCTGGGCGCGGACCTGGTCGGCGTCGCGCGGGGCGGCGATCCGCAGGCCGGGGACGACCTGCAGGATCGACATGTCCCACATGCCGTTGTGCGAGGCGCCGTCGTCGCCGGTGACGCCGGCACGGTCCAGGACGAAGGTCACGCCGCACTTGTGCAGGGCGACGTCCATCAGCACCTGGTCGAAGGCGCGGTTCAGGAACGTGGCGTAGACGGCGAAGACCGGGTGCAGCCCGCCGGTGGCCAGGCCGGCCGCGGAGGTGGCCGCGTGCTGCTCGGCGATGCCGACGTCGTAGACGCGCTCGGGGAAGGCCTTGGCGAACTTGCCGAGGCCGACCGGCTGCATCATGGCCGCCGTGATGGCGACGATGTCCTCGCGCTCCTTGCCGAGCTTCACCATCTCGTCGGCGAAGACGGAGGTCCAGCTGGCGCCGCCGGAGGCGACGGGCAGGCCGGTGTCGGGGTGGATCGCGCCGATGCCGTGGAAGCGGTCCGCCTCGTTCTGCTCGGCGTGCTTGTAGCCGCGGCCCTTCTGGGTCAGGCAGTGCACGAGGACGGGGCCGCCGAAGCGCTTGGCGCGCTGCAGGGCGGACTCCAGGGCCTCGATGTCGTGGCCGTCGATCGGGCCGACGTACTTCAGGCCCAGGTCCTCGAACATGCCCTGCGGGGCGATGAAGTCCTTCAGGCCCTTCTTCGCGCCGTGCAGCGTCTCGTACAGCGGCTTGCCGACGACCGGGGTGCGCTCGAGGATGTCCTTGCCGCGGGCCAGGAAGCGCTCGTAGCCGTCCGTGGTGCGCAGGGTGGCCAGGTGGTTGGCGAGGCCGCCGATGGTGGGCTCGTAGGAGCGCTCGTTGTCGTTGACGACGATCACGAGCGGGCGGTCCTTGGCGACGGCGATGTTGTTCAGCGCCTCCCAGGCCATACCGCCGGTGAGCGCGCCGTCACCGATGACCGCGACGACGTGGTCGTCCTTGCCCAGGACCTGGTTGGCCTTGGCGAGGCCGTCGGCCCAGCCGAGCACGGTCGAGGCGTGGCTGTTCTCGATGACGTCGTGCGCGGACTCGGCGCGCGAGGGGTAGCCGGAGAGGCCCTCCTTGGCGCGCAGCTTCGAGAAGTCCTGGCGGCCGGTGAGCAGCTTGTGGACGTACGCCTGGTGCCCGGTGTCGAAGAGGATCTTGTCCTTGGGCGAGTCGAAGACCCGGTGCATGGCGATGGTCAGCTCGACCACGCCCAGGTTGGGCCCGAGGTGCCCGCCGGTCTTGGAGACGGCGTCGACGAGGAAGGTGCGGATCTCCGCGGCGAGCCGGTCGAGCTGCTCCGGGCTGAGCCGGTCCAGGTCGCGCGGTTCCCTGATGCGGGTCAGCAGGGCCACCCGTGCCTCCTCTTCGTCGAGCTGTCGGCTTGTAGAAACATGTAGAAGTCTTGAGAAACCTCTAGATCCGTCGAGTCTAATGTTCCGCCCGCAGTGGCGATGAACGGGTGATGCGACCTGAGTCACCCGACCGGACGCATGAACGACCGGCGACACGACAAAACGCCCCATAAGGCGTGACTCGTACGTACGACTGTATGGCCGCGCCCTGCCGCGCCCCGAAGACCCGCCCCGAAAGGGGCGCGGGGAACTGCGCGACCGGCCACAGCGCGCCCGCAGCCGGGAAGGCTCGTAAGGCAGGCAGGCCCGTACGCAAACGTGCCGCTGTCCGCCACCCAGAGCGGGCGGCGGACGGCGGCGGTACGCCGGAGCAGGAGCCGGAGCCTGCGGCAGGCCCTACACAGGGCCTACGCCCGCCCGGCCGTCTTCTGCGTCCGCCGGGAGACGGAGTCGATCACGACGGCGGCCAGCAGCACCGCGCCCGTGATCATGTACTGGACCGCCGAGGCGATGCCCAGCAGCGCCATGCCCGACGCGATCGACTGGATCACCAGCACGCCCAGCAGGGCGGACCAGGTCTTGCCGCGCCCGCCGAAGAGGCTGGTGCCGCCGATGACGGCCGCGGCGATCGCGTTCATCAGCAGGCTGCCGGCCCCGGAGGACTGGTTCGCGGCGTTGATCTGCGACGCCAGGAACATGCCGCCGACGGCGGCCATCGTCCCGGAGAGGGCGAAGACGGAGATCCGCACCGCGGCGACGTTGATGCCGGCGCGGCTGGCCGCCTCCACGCTGCCGCCGAGGGCGAAGACCTTCCGCCCGTACGCCGTGCGGCGCAGCACGAGGTCGAGCGCCACGACGACCCCGAGGAAGATCACCACACCCAGCGGAAGGCCCTTGTACTGGTTGAAGAGCCAGGCCACCACGTAGGCGGGCACGGCCAGCGCCACCGTGCGGAGCACGATCTCGCTGAGCGGCCTGCTGGGCACGCCCGCGGCCTCGCGGCGCCTGCTGTCCCGGAAGGACACCAGGAAGAACGCGGCCACGGCAAGCGTCGCGAGCCCGTACGCGGCGGAGATGTCGGTGAAGTAGTGGTTGGTGAGACCGGCGACGATGCCGGAGTCGTCGAGGTTGATGGTGCCGTTGGAGCCGAGCACCTGGAGCATGAGGCCGTTCCAGCCGAGCAGGCCGGCCAGGGTGACGACGAAGGCGGGTACGCCGATCCGGGCGAAGAAGAAGCCGTGCAGGGCGCCGATGAGGGTGCCCGAGAGGATCGCGAGGACCAGCGCCAGCCACTCCGGCATGCCGTGGCTCACATTGAGCACGGCGAAAACGGCGGCCGCGAGCCCGCTGACCGAGCCCACGGAGAGGTCGATCTCGCCGAGGATCAGCACGAAGACGATGCCGACGGCGATCAGGCCGGTGCCGGCGGCGGTGACGAAGAGGTTGTTGAGGTTCTCCGCGCCGAGGAAGGCCGGGTCCCGCAGCTGGAACACCAGGGCGATGACGATCAGGCCGACGATCACGGGGAGGGAGCCGAGCTCGCCGCTACGGAGCTTGCGGAGGAACTCGCCCCAGTAGCCGGCGAAGCCTTCCTCGCGGACGAGGAGACGGGGGTCGACAGCGGGGACGGCGTCGTGGGCGGGGGCCTGGCCGTTGGCGGCACCATTGATGGCACCGCTGACGGCACCGTCGGCCGGGCCGCCGGGGGCCGTCGTGGGCGGCTTGGTGGTCATGCGCCGGCCTCCTTGTCGGTCTTGGCGGGCTCGCCGGGCTCGGCCGGCTTGGCGGGCTCGGCCGGCTCGGCGGCCGGCTTCGCAGCCCCCACCGCTGCCGCGGCCTCCGCGGCGCGGGCCCGGCGCCGGGTGACAGCGTTGTCCGTCGCACCGGTGATGGCGGAAATGATCTCTTCCTGGGTGGTGCTCGCCACCTCGAACGTGCCGTTGTTGCGGCCGAGGCGCAGGACGGCGACGCGATCGGCGACGGCCTTCACGTCGGCCATGTTGTGGCTGATGAGGATGACGCCGAGACCGCGCTCGCGCAGCCGCTCGACCAGGTCCAGGACCTGCGCGGTCTGCTCGACACCGAGCGCCGCGGTCGGCTCGTCGAGGATGACGATCTTGGGCTCGCCGAGCAGCGAGCGGGCAATGGCGACGGTCTGCCGCTGCCCGCCGGAGAGCGAGGCGATGGGGATCCGGACGCTGGGGATCCGGATGGACAGGGTGGAGAGCAGCTCACGGGCGCGGCGCTCCATCTCGACCTCGTCGAGCACCCCGGCGCGGGTGATTTCGCGGCCGAGGAAGAGGTTGCCGACGACGTCGAGGTTGTCGCAGAGCGCGAGGTCCTGGTAGACGGTCGCGATGCCGAGCTCCTGGGCGGCGTGCGGCCGGTCCACGGTGACCGGACGCCCCTCCCACTCGACGACCCCGTCGTCGGCGGGGCCGACGCCGGCGATCGTCTTGACGAGGGTGGACTTGCCGGCGCCGTTGTCACCGACGAGGGCGACCACCTCGCCGGCGTGGATCTCCAGGTCGACGTCGGTGAGCGCCTGGACGGCACCGAAGCGCTTGGAGATCCCGCGCAGGGCGAGGACGGGGGTGGCGCCGGATCGGGCCGTTGCGGCCGTTGTGGCAGTGGTGGCGGACATCTGCGGAATCCCTACTTGATCCCGGCGGAGTCGCACTGAGCCTTGTACTTCTCAGTGCAGATCTCGTCGCGGTTGAAGAAGCCTTCCTGACCGACGTACTTCCCGATGTCGGCCTTGGTGAGCGCAAAGGGGGTGACGATGATGGAAGGAATCTTCTTCTGGGTGCCGCTGTCGACGGTGCTCTTGGCGATTCCGTCGAGCGACTTCCCCTTGGCGAGCGCAACAGCCATCTCGGCAGCGGCATCGGCCTCGGGCTTGTACGGCTTGTACACGCTCATGAACTGCTCGTCGGAGAGGATCCGCTGAACGGCGGAGAGCTCGGCGTCCTGGCCGGTGACGGGCGGGAGCTTGTCGAAGCCGGCGCTCTTGAGGGCGGTGATGATGCCGCCGGCCATGCCGTCGTTGGCGGAGTAGACGCCGACGATGTTCTCCTTGCCCAGCGAGGAGATTGCGCCCTTCATGTTCTCGTTGGCGTTCTCCGGCTTCCACTCCTTGGTGTCGTACTCCTTGCCGACCTCGACCTTGCCGTCGAGCACGGAGTGGGCGCCGTCCTTGTACATCTTGGCGTTCGGGTCGGTGACCGACCCGTTCATCATGACGATCTTCCCCTTGGACGCGTTGTCGCCGAGCTCCTTGAGCAGCGACTCGCCCTGGATCTTGCCGACGCGCTCGTTGTCGACGGAGGTGTACGCCTTGATCGGGCCCTCGGCCAGGCGGTCGTACGCGACGACGGGAATGCCCTTGTCGTTCGCCTTCTTCACCGAGGAAGCTATCGACTTCGCGTCCACGGAATCGACGATCAGCGCGTCGACCTTCTTCGTGATCATCGTGTCGACCTGCTGCTGCTGGACGGAGGCGTCCTGCTTGGCGTTCTCGTAAAGGACGACGGTGTCGGCGCCCGCCAATTCCTTGATCTTCTTCTCGATCAGCGGCTTGTCGAAGCGCTCGTAGCGCGCGGTCTGGTTCTCCGGAAGGAGGAGCCCGATGGTGAGCGGGCCCTTCTTGTCCTTCTTGGTCTCCCCGCCGCCGGCCTCCTTGGCACTGCCACAGGCGGCGAGACCGGCCGCCATCGACATGGCCGCCACGGCCACGGCTGCACGACGCAGATGCGTGTTCACTTGCAGAAACCTCCCTGACGAGGCCGCGTCGTTGCGGCCGAGGTGGCTGGAAGTCAACTCGGCCGCAAAGGGGCCGTCAAGAAGTAAATCCTTAACGAGATGGCAACGGTGCCATTCGTTATCTACGTGAACTCAAGGAGGAGCTTGACCGGCTTGACCCAAAAGCGGGATGAAGCCACCGGGAACCGGCTGGAACGACTGGAACCGAACTCGGGCGGACCTCAGGCAAGGCCCCAGGCGGGGCCTCAGGCAGGCAGCGGAGCACCCACCGGAGCATGCCCCTCCAGCAGGGTGGAATCACCCATCTCGCTCAGCACGAGGGCGAGCGCACCGAGCACCTCGGCGCGACCGCCGAGCGCACCGGGGACGACCTCCAACTGCCGTGCGGCACTGGGGATCGCGTAGCGCGAGACGGATTCACGGATGGGCGCGAGGACGAGCTCACCGGAGTCGGCGAGGTCGCCACCGAGCACGACACGGCGGGGGTTGAGGAGGTTGCAGAGGTTGGCGACACCACTACCAATATGCCGCCCGACGTCCGAAATCACCCGTCGGCAGCCGGGGTCGCCTTCACGGGCGAGCTGGACCATGCGGGTGACGGTGAGATCGGTGCCGTGCGCCGAATGGAGGAGCGGCAGCACGTAGCGGGCAGCTGTAAAGGTCTCAAGACACCCACGGTTGCCGCAGCGGCAAACGGGTCCGGACTCATCAAGAGTGATATGCCCGATTTCACCCGCTGTGCCGCCGGGCCCCCGGTAGATCTGCCCGTTGATGACGAGCCCGGCACCGACACCACTGGCGACCTTGATGTACGCAAGATCGGAAGCCCCGCGCCCGGCCCCCCACACCAGCTCGCCCAGGGCCCCGAGGTTCGCATCGTTATCGACATGCACAGGCACGCTGAGCCGCTCAGCGAGCTCGTCCCGCGGATTGGTCCCGGCCCATCCGGGCAGAATGGCGGTCGACCCGAGCGTCCCGGTCTCGACATCAATGGGCCCGGGCACACCGAGCCCCACACCAATGATCTTCCCGGGGTCGATCCCGGTATCCGCGATCAGCCGCCGGACCAGCTGCTCGGCCCGCTCCAGCCCCTGCGCGGCGGAGGCATCCACATCCAGCGGCTCGGCGTCCTCGGCAAGCACGCGCTGGGCGAGGTTCCCAACGGCGACCCGCAAATGGGTATGCCCGAAATCAACCCCCACAACGATCCCGGCATCCCCCGACAAGGACACGCTCCGGGCCCGCCGCCCCCCGGAGGAGGTGGGCGTGACCTCGACGGTCCCGCCGTCCTTCAGCTCCCGAACGATATTGGAGACCGTGGCGGCGGACAGCCCCGTAGCCCGGGCGATCTCCGCCTGCGTGAGCGACCCCGCCCTGCGCACCGCACGCACGACCCGCTCGAGGTTGGCCCGGTGCAGCGACGACTGCGACCCCGGAGTCTCCACGCCCATCCACTCCCGCCTAGCCGGACACGGCACGCCGGCCGTCCCCGTGCCGGACCACAGCTCTGGAGCCCGGCGTCCATACAACACATGAACTCTAAGCTGAGCCGCCAGGCGGATCCCCCGTCAAGACCTCGAACCACATCGAGGCCGCATCGTACGAATGGCCACGGCCCCGGGGCAGGCAGATCTTCGGCGGCGAGCGACGAAATCGATTCACAAGATCACGTCATGCTCGACGGGCGGTTCCGGGCAGCCGCACACAAACGATCTTCCTGCAGGCGATCCGGGCCCTCTGCCTTGCCGGGGCCGCTCAGACGTGGGGGCCACACGCGCCTGAAACCCTGCCATGAACGGAAAGGCCCCCTTTCCCATCAGGAAGAGCCAACCGACAGGCCGGCACTCGCCAACTGACGGCACGCAACCTCGCCGATGCTCACAGGGCCCACGAAGTGACGCCCTGCCCAGCATTTGTCATCGGGTGAGGCAGCCCCCGTACGCCTTGACAGGGCCCACCGTCGCTCCGGAGACCGGACTCCGCCGTCGCGGACGACGCTCCCTCAGATGCGCCCCTGACCATGCGGCAGCACGGCCGGAACGCGAACATAGTCACGTACATGACATGCAGTCAGGTGCGTCACGTTCACACCGCCTGCAGGCCCTACGACCCGATTCAGACTGTATGGTATGTTCACCTTTATCGCCTGTCACCTCGGCGCTACTCGCAGCTACGGCCGCAGAGAAAACTTTGGAAGGATTCCTAGGTGATGTCACGTGCGCGCAAACTCCTGCTCGCAGGGTTCGTCGCCGGGGAAACGTCCTTCACAAGGGCGATGGGAACATTCAGCTGGCGGACCGCTCTGTTTCCCGGGGCTCTATCGCCCTGTCCGCCCTGACCGATGAGCCGAGCCCTGGCCGGGACGACCCTGCACCGAAGTCACCGGCAGCGTTGCCGGCAGACCGGGTATCCGGCCCCTGGAGATCTCCAAAGTCTCCCGCACATCGCCAGGTGACGACGGTCTCTACGCCTTCGTGAACGCCGAGGGCAAGAACACGGATTGCGCCGCCCGGCGGTACAGCAGAACGGGAATCGGCCGGGGAGCCGGCCTTCCGGAATCCTTGCCGCCATCGAGCTCCGCGCCACCGATTGGCTCGACGCCACCGCGCCCGTTTCCCAGTCCGCCCGCAGAGGAAGATCAGCATGCCTGCCATACGCTCACGTGTCGCGTGGATGACAGGATTACCTGTTTCCGCCGTCGCCGTCAGCGTCCCGAGCGGTCCGCCGAGCAACGTGGCCGCCGGCGCGAAGGCCACAAGCAATTCGCCACGCAGCTGCTCGATCGCACTCACCTCACCGGAGTTGCGGGCTACCGCAGCCGGTTGCTTCGCGGACAACCCGGCTCAGAGCGACAAGGCTGCTCCAGACGCCAACCCTGATCTGACGTCAGCCGAGCTCGCCAAGTCTGCCACCAGCGCCGCTCCGTTCGGACTCGGCGCCCATTCGCCGTAGCCGGGTGAGGTCTTCGGCTCGGAGATCTCATTCCTCCCCGGCCGCGTACACCCGCAGCCCCCAGGGTGAAAAGACCTCTTCCTCAAGCAAGACCCACGACACCGCAACGCGGCGGAATGCCCCGGCTTGCCGCCACCAGAGAGCGGCGAGCAGCGCAGGCAACGCGCCCGCCTCTTCCGGGCCTCGGCAGAAGAGCAACGCGTACCCGACGCCGGTGGCCACGAGACGTCACCTCGCACAACGAAGCGGCACTCCTGGCTCTCCCAGAAGCAGATATGACAGAGAGTTATTGATTTGAAGAAAAGCACCCGCCTCAGACCGTCATCGACGCGACCGGTCGCGCTTACGCTGACTGCCGCCCTTGCAGTCGGCATGACGGTCACTCAGGCCGCTGCCGTCGATGCGCCGCAGCCATCGGCCTCCGCCGGCCGCTCGGTCGCATCGGCAGCCGCCGCGAAGAACTGGAAGCTGCCGCGGCTCGCCGTGATGCCCCTGGGCGACTCGATTACGCACGGCGCCGGTAGTTCGAACGAATCCGGGTACCGGGGTGAGCTGTGGAACCGGCTGGCGTCGCACACGGATCACCTGGACTTCGTGGGTTCCAAGCGGAACCGCAAGCTCCCTGACCTCGACCACGAAGGCCACTGGGGGTGGAGGATCGAGGGACTGTCCAACAACATCGACCGATGGCTGCCGGCTGCACAGCCCAACGTGGTGCTGCTGCACATCGGCACCAACGATCTCAACGACAACTACCAGGTGGACACTGCCCCCCGTCGCCTGGGCGCCCTCATTGACAAGATCACGTCGGCTGCTCCCGGCATGACGGTGCTGGTCTCCTCGCTGGTCCCCTCCGCGACCGCCGAGACCCAAGGGCGCATCGAGCAGTTCAATGCCGCAATACCCCGGTTGGTGTCGGAGCGGCGCGCCAAGGGCCTGCACGTCGGGTTCGTCGACATGGGTGAGGTGACCACCCAGGACCTCGACGACGACGTTCACCCCAAGGACAGCGGCTACGTCAAGATGGCGGAGGCATTCTCCAACGGGATCGCCCGCGCCGCTGCCGACGGCTGGATCCGGCAGAGCGTCGACATCAAGTCGGGCCCCCCGATACGCAAGTCGCCGCCGGGCGACTACCGCGTCGACATCAACGGCGACGGCGCGGCCGATTACCTCGTCGTACACGAGAACGGCAGCGTCAAGGCCTGGATCAACAAGGGCGGTGACGGGCGCGGCGGCTGGGAGGGATTCGGCACCTTCGCCACCGGCGTCGGCGAACCCGGAGACAAGGTCCGCTTCGCCGACATCAACGCCGACGGCAAAGCCGACTACCTCACCCTCCAGGACGACGGCGTCGTCAGAGCCTGGATCAACAACGGCGGCACCGGACACGGCGGCTGGCACGAGCAAGGCGCCTTCGCCCTCGCCATCGGCGAACCCGGAGACAGGGTCCGCTTCGCCGACATCAATGGCGACGGCAAAGCCGACTACCTCGCCCTCCAGGACGACGGCGTCGTCAAAGCCTGGATCAACAACGGCGGCACCGGACACGGCGGCTGGGAAGAATTCGGCACCTTCGCCACCGGCGTCGGCGAACCCGGAGACAAGGTCCGCTTCGCCGACATCAACGCCGACGGCAAAGCCGACTACCTCACCCTCCAGGACAACGGCGCCGTCAAGGCCTGGATCAACAACGGCGGCACCGGACACGGCGGCTGGCTCGGAATCGGCAATATCGCCACCGGCATCGGCGAACCCGGAAGCAAAGTGCGCATTTAGCGGCAGCTGTGAGCCCTGGATCGATTTTTTCTAGAGCCGTGCCACGTTCTCGCAAGGTTCTGCGGCGTAACAGGCGTCGCAGCACCCATCTGCTCTTCTATGGGATAACCAACAGTGAGCCTGATAACCCCCGTCACCACCAAGCCGTCCGGCGAACCATCCGCCTCAAGGGTGCGTCTGGACTCGCTCACAGGCCTCCGGTGGTACGCGGCACTGCTCGTCGCCTGCTTTCACTTCTTCTACGAGGAGGCGTCGACCGGCACTTCACTGCACGTCTTCCGGTTGAAGGAGGTCGTCTACGCCGGCCCCTCGGCGGTGTCGTTCTTCTTCATCCTCTCCGGATTCGTCCTCGCCTGGTCGGCGCGCTCCCGCGACACCGTCACCGGATTCTGGCGGCGCCGCTTCGCGCGGATCTATCCGAGCCACCTGGTGACCTTCTTCGTCGCCGTGCTCACCATGGTCTGGATGGGCAAGTCCCTCGATCCCCGGATCGCGCTGACGAACCTCAGCCTCACGCAGTCCTGGATTCCCAACCGGAAGGACTGGTGGTTCGGATACAACGGAGTCTCGTGGTCCTTGAGCTGCGAGTTCCTCTTCTATCTGAGCTTCCCGCTCGTATTTAAGATCATTCGACGGCTCTCCACCCGGGGACTGTGGGCGACCGTGATCGCCGGCAATCTGTGCGTGGTCCTCGCGCCACTGGCCGCCGCCCGCATCGCGCACGCGACGGGCTGGGACCCCAAGTTCATGCTTTACATCTTCCCGCCCGTCCGGCTGCTCGAATTCGCGATTGGTATCGCGGTCGCCCTGCTGGTGAAGAGCGGCAACTGGCGTGGTCCGGGGCTCACCACCAGCCTCGCTCTCTCCATGCTGGCCGTCTTCGGGCTGTCCCACGTCATGCCCTTCGACTTCCACTGGGCCGCAGACACGGTCATCCCGTACACGCTCACCATCGCCGCCGCGGCCCGTGCCGACGTCCGGCAAGAGCCCTCGCCCTTCCGGAATCGCATCGCGGTGTACCTGGGTGAGGTCTCCTTCGCCTTCTATCTGGTGCACGAGATCGTCATTTTCAGCGTCGATCACTTCCTCAAGTCCCACCACCTCCTCATACCGCTCAGCCTGCACCTCGGACTGGTCCTCACTGTGTCCTTCCTCGGCGCGGTCCTCCTCCACGAGTACGTGGAAAAACCCGGCGTGAAACTCCTCTCCGCCCGGCGTCGGAAGCCCGCCCCGGCCACCGGCTGACCGGCGGTCCACGGCGCGAAGCACGCGGTGGGCGGCGGCCCCGGCCGTCGCCCAGTTTCACTGGAATTCCCATTTGATGCCTAACACACCACAATACGCATTCATGTGGTTTGGTGTGGATACGTCACAGATGATCGCCTTTCCTTCGCCATCGTGGTTCACCCAGGGTCGTGTGACAGCACGGCCCATCGATGAGTGAAGGGCGATCCGATGCGAAATATTGCGCGTGCGGCGCTGGTGGTCCTCTGTGCGACCGGTGCTGCGCTGCCCGTCATCCCCGTGGCGCAGGCGGCGTCTGCGGCACCTCTCGACTGCCGGTACGTCTACTCCCACGGGCGTCCCGGGCCCAGCGGGGAGAGCAGAGGCAGCGGCGTCTACGACGAGGGGGACCGTGACGCCGAGGGCCGCGTGTGTCACAACGGCTGGTGGGTGCACCCGTACGAGATCCACCGCCACGACGACGACCACCACCGCGGGGACGATCACCGCCGGGACGACGACCACGGTTGGAACGACGACCACCGCTGGGACGGCCACCGTGAGGACGGCGACCACCGTCACGACGGCGACCACCGCCGGGACGATCACCGTCGCGACGACGACCACCGTCGTGACGATCACCGCCACGACCACGGCGACCGTCACGACAACGACCACCACCACGGCGACCACGACTACGGGCACCGCTCGTAGTCGTCCGAGCGCCGGACAGCAGCAGGCCGTCCCCCGGTGTCCGCGGTGTCCGCGAGCGCCGGGGGACCGATTCCCCGCCGGCCCGGCTCATCCCTACTTCAGCGCCCCCGCCGTGAGCCCCGCCTGCACCTGCCGCTGGAAGACGATGTACGCCGCCAGCACCGGCAGCATCGCGATGACCAGGCCCGCGAAGAGGCCCGACCAGTCGCCCTTGTAGCCCTGGCTGACGGCCAGCGCCACGAGGCCCTGCGGCAGCAGCTTCTTGTCCTCGTCGCCGACGTTCAGGACCGCCGGCAGCAGGTACTGGTTCCACTGGCCCAGGAAGTTGAAGATCCCGACGCTGATCAGGCCCGGCTTGGCCATCGGGAGCATCACCTGGAAGAAGGTCCGGGTGTGCGAAGCCCCGTCGATCATCGCGGCCTCGGCCACCGAGCTGGGGAGGGTACGGAAGAAGCCGCTGAGGAAGAAGATCGTGAAGGGCAGCGAATAGGCGATGTAGACCAGGATCAGTCCGTGGTACGTGTCCAGCAGCTGCATGTTCTTCAGGACGAAGAACAACGGCACCAGGGCCAGGATCACCGGGAAGCTCATCCCGCCCACGAACAGGTAGTAGACGAAGCGGTTTCCCGGGAATTCGAAGCGCGCCAGGACGTACGCCGCCATGGAGCCCAGCAGCATCGTGCCGAACAGGGATCCCGCTACCACCACCACCGAGTTCATGAAGTACTCGCTCATGTGCGCCTGCGACCACGCCCTCGACCAGTTGTCGAAGTGCAGGCTCGTGGGCAGCGCCCAGGGCGACGTGAAGATGGCCTTGTCGTCCTTCAGGGCGCTCATCACCGCCCACAGCAGCGGCAGCGTGACCATCAGGGCCCACAGGATCAGCACTCCGTGCGAGAAGACGTTGAGGACTCTTCCCTCGGTGCCGATGCGTCCCTCCGGCGAATCGACGTTCCGGTTCCGGTTCGGAGCGTCGGTCTTCTCCGGCTGTGCGTCCGCCGGCACCGTCTCGGTCGTCTCTGCGCCGCTCATCAGAACTCCAGCCGTTCGCGCCGGCCCAGCTTCATCACGATGCCGGCGAAGATCATGGTGACGATGAGGAGGGCGACGCCCAGCGTGGTCGCGTATCCCGCCTGCCCGTCGCGGAATGCCTTCGTGTAGAGGAAGTACGCGAGGACCTCGGTCGAATAGTCCGGTCCGCCCGGGCCGACCGTCATGATCTGGACGACCGCGAAGCCGTCGAGCGCCATGATGCCCATGTAGACCCAGCCCGTCTGGACGGTGTCCCAGAGGAGCGGGAGCGTGATCCGGAAGAACGTCTGGAGGCGGTTCGCACCGTCCAGCAGCGCGGCCTCGTAGAAGTCCTTGGGGATGGAGCTCATACCGGCCGAGAACAGCACCACGTAAAAGCCGACGTTGCTCCACACCATCACCGCCATCACGCACCACAGCGCGAGATCCGGGTCCCCCAGCCAGTCCGGCCGGACGGAGTCCAGACCCACCGCGTCCAGGAACGAGTTCAGCGCGCCGCTGTTCGGGTTGTACGCGAATTGGAACAGCAGGGCCACGATCGCGATCGACAGCACCTGCGGGAAGAAGTAGACGACCTTGTAGAAGCCGGAGCCGCGGACGCCCGCCACCGCCGCGTTCTTCCTTCTCCGCCCGCCCACGTTCAGCATGAACGCGAAGAAGAGCCCCAGCCCCAGCGTCACCAGCGGCAGGACCAGCAACAGCAGGACGTTGTGGCCGACGGACTTCCAGAACACGTCGTCGGCGAACATCTTCCGGTAGTTCTTGAACCCGACCATCTTGAAGTCGGGACTCAGTCCGGTCCAGTCCGTGAAGGAGTAGTAGATGGCCTGGACGAACGGCGAGATCACGAACACCGCGTAGATCGCCAGGGGTACGACCAGGAACCCCACGATGAACCGGTACTTGCCGTGCTGCATTGCTTTCGACCCCGATCTCCCGCAGATGTCCGCGGTTGTCCCGCAGACGCGGAGCGGCGGGCGGGCACGTGGCCGCACCGCCGCCGGTGACCTGACTTGATACGGCCTGACTTGATCAGACCCGACTTCATACGACCTGATCCGATCTGGCCTGAGGACCTGAGGACCTGACCTACCCGCCCCAGTACGCGTTCCGCACGCGCTACTTGTGCCGGTACTTCTTGATCGAGTCGTCCGCGCGGGCCTCGTCCGAGAACTTCTGGATCTTCGCGACCGTCTCGTCCGGGGTCATCCGGCCCGCCATCATCTCGCCCAGCGCGGCCACGCCGATCTTCTCCTTCTGCAGCGCGGTGTACCAGTCCCCGATCCGCGGATTGATCACGTTCTGGCCGGCCTTGGCGAGGACCTCCTGCGAGGAGCTCAGGCCCGGGGGAAGCGACAACCCCTCCGTACCGCCGTTCAGCGACGTCAGCGACGAGACCTGTTTGATGAAGTTCTGCGAGGACTTCTTACCCAGCATGATGCGGAGCAGTTCCATGCCGCCCTGCGGGTTCTTGGCGTTCTTCGGGACGATGAAGGGCTCGCCGCCCGAAGCCCAGATCGTGCCGAAGGGCATCTTGTCGCGCTTCGCGTCCAGGCTCGACGGCGCCCCGACCGCCATCTTGAAATCGGCGGGCGTGGTCTTCTTCGCCTCGTTCTCCACCCACGATCCGTTCGGGATGAACAGCGCCTTGCCCTGGTTCCAGGCCGTCTGCGCCTCGATGTGGGTGAGGCCGGGGGTGCCCTGGAGGATGTAGCCCTTCTTGTAGAGCTCGTAATAGGCCTCGAAGGCGGCCTTGACGGCCGGGTCCTTCCAGGCGTTCGGCTCCAGGTTGTCGATCCGGTCGATGACCTCCTTCCCGCCGATCTTCGCGATGAACGGGTAGAGGCTGAACGGCAGGTAGTACGGGTGCTTGCCGGGGTACGTCCAGCCCGCGATGCCCTTCTTCTTCGCCTTCTCGCAGACGGCGAGCATCTCGTCCCACGTCTCGGGGTACTGCGCGTCCAGCTTCTCCAGATTGGTCTTCGAATACCAGACGCCGTAGACGGTGTAGGCGTAGAAGAGGACCCAGGTCTCCCGGCCGTCGAACTGACCCATTTCCACGACACCCGGCCGCAGCGTGTCCCGCACCTTCTTCGACGGGTCGTCGATCGACGGCGCGTCCAGCAGGGCGTTCAGATCGGTCAGCTGCTTCTTCCCCACCAGGGTGCCCATGTCCATCTGCTTGGCACCGGAGTTGTCGATCAGGTCGGGCGGGGTGCCGCCGTTGAAGCGGGGCTGGAGCTGGGTCTGGATCTCCTGCGTGGCGGCGTGCTGGACCTTGGCCTTCGGGAACGCCGCCTTGTACTCGGCCTCGGCGTCCTTGGCGTACTGCTGGCCGAAGCCGCCGTCGAAGATGACGACGTCGAGCGGGGCGGACTCGTTGACCGCGAGCGGGTTCTTCTCGCTCTTCGTGCCCTTGTCGACCTTGTTGTCGCTGTCGCCGTCCCCGCTGGCGCAGGCGCTCAGCACGCCCATCGACGGCACCGCGATCAGGCCCAGTGCAGCCGCTCTCTTGATCAGGTCGCGCCGGCCGAATTCCCCTGTGGATCCCGTGCTCGATCCCATGCTCAAGTCCTCGCCTTCTCCAGGACTCAGGCGGTGCACCGGTACTTCCCCTTGTTCACAAGAGTTGACGAAGGGCCCGACACCGCGGGTCAGTTGAAGCTGGGTGTACAGGAAGTGCAGGAAGTGCAGGAATGCAGGAAGTGCTAGACGTACAGGAAGTGCTAGACGTACAGGAATTGCTGGACGTGCAGGAATTACTGGCGGTACTGGATGCGCTCGGCGTGCTGGGGGTGCGTGCGCCGGGGAGCGGTGACGTGCCCGCGGCGTTCTCCCCCGCCGCTCCCCGCCGTTCCCCCCCGCCGCTCTCCCCCGGGGCAGCCGCGGCGGCCCTCAGGACCTCCCCGGTAGCCGACAGGTATAGTCCACTTCTCACCAACTGGGCAAGATCGGAAGCCGCTTTGGGCTCCAGTCTTTCCCTAGTTGAGACCTCTTACGGTACGAGTCCCCACCCGCCCGCGACCCCGTCCGACCACGCGCAACCGCGACACCAACCCCGGGACCCTTGACACCACCCACCTCTCACGCCCTACTTATCTCTGCGCGACTCACTTGACAACGTTGTCGGTTTCGTTGGGAGACTTGAGATGCGGCAGGGCAGGCAGCGGCACAGACCCCGGCACCGATGGCCCAGTCTCACCCGTTCGCTCACGCGCCCCCTCGCCTTCCTCCTCACCTTCCTCCTCACCTCGGGTCTTATGACGGCCGTTCAGGTGACCCGGCCCCAGGCCTCCCAAGCCGTCCAGGGCGCCCAAGCCGCCCAAGCCGCCCAAGCAGCACCGGCCGCCCCCACCGACCGCGAGGCCCCCACCGACCGCGAGACCCCCGGCCGCTCCGCCCCATCCTCCACCCCCTCCTTCGCCTCCTCCTTCGAGCCGGGCCAGCCGCAACCCGACTGGCGCAACACCGTCGAGACCGCCCCCGGCGGGCACAAACGCGCCTCCGGCGTCGACGGCAACGACGAGCGCGGCATCCCCGGCAACGTCACCGACTCCGTCACCGCCGTCCGGGCGAGCAACGAGAACGCCGGCTCGAGCGAGGTCAAGGAGAACGTCGTCGACGGCGAGAGCACGACCAAATGGCTCACCTTCGAGAAGTCCGGGGCCTGGCTGGAGTTCGACCTCGCCGAGCCCGTCACCGCCGTCCGCTACGCCCTGACGTCCGCCAACGACGCGCCCGGCCGCGACCCCCGGGACTGGACCCTCCAGGGCTCTCAGGACGGCCGGAACTGGACGCCCCTGGACTCCCGCAAGGGCGAGGCCTTCGAAAAGCGCTTCCAGACCCGCGAGTTCTCCTTCCTCAACTCCACCCCCTTCCGGCACTACCGGCTCGACATAGCCCGTAACAGCGGCGCGGACATCACCCAGCTGGCCGAGGTGCAGCTGGCGCCGTCCTACACCGGCCCGCCGCCGCCCTCCGACATGCGCAGCTACGTCGACAGCGGCCCCCCGGGCTCCCCCACCGCCAAGGCGCGCGCCGGCTTCACGGGCACCCACGCCCTGCGCTACGGCGGCGTCCACCAGAGCCGGGACCGCGCGTACTCGTACAACAAGGTCTTCTCGATCGGGGGCGGCGGCCTGCGCGTGACCCCGAAGACGGTCCTCTCGTACAAGGTCTTCCCGTCCATGCCCGAGGTCGACCGGCGCTATCCGGCCACGCACGTCGCTCTGGACCTCGCCTTCACCGACGGCACCTATCTGAGTGACCTCGGCGCGGCCGACCAGCACGGTGCGCCGCTCACCCCGCGGGGCCAGGCCGAGTCCCGGACGCTCTACGCCAATCAGTGGAACAACAGGGAGTCGCGCATCGGCGCCGTCGCCGCGGGGAAGAGCGTGGCGCGGGTGCTCGTCGCCTACGACTCCCCGTCCGGTCCGGCGAAGTTCCGCGGCTGGGTGGACGACGTCTCCCTCGCCCCCGCGCCCGCCGAGCGGCCCCCGGCGCACCTGGCCGACTACGCCGTGACGACGCGCGGCACCCACTCCAGCGCAAGCTTCTCGCGCGGCAACACCTTCCCCGCGACCGCGGTCCCGCACGGTTTCAACTTCTGGACCCCGGTGACCAACGCGGGCGCCATGGACTGGCTCTACCAGTACGCCGCCGCCAACAACGCCGACAACCTCCCCACCATCCAGGCGTTCAGCGCGAGCCACCAGCCGAGCCCCTGGATGGGCGACCGGCAGACGTTCCAGGTGATGCCGATGGTGCTGCCCGCGGCCACCGCCGGCTCCGGCTCCGGCCCCGGTTCCGGCTCCGCTCCCCCCGACACCGGGCGCACCGCCCGGGCCCTCCCCTTCCGCCACGCCAACGAGACGGCGCGCCCCCACTACTACGGCGTCACCTTCGACAACGGCCTCAAGGCCGAGATCGCGCCCACCGACCACGCCGCCGTCATGCGCTTCACCTATCCGGGGGACGCCGCCGACACCGCCGCCCTGGTCCTCGACAACGTCCGCAACCAGGGCGGCCTCGCCCTCGACCCCGGGAACCGCTCCTTCACCGCCTGGTCGGACGTGCGCAGCGGGCTGTCCGTCGGCGCGAGCCGGCTCTTCGTCTACGGCGTGCTCGACGCGCCCGTCACGGCGAGCGGCAAGCCGGGCCCGGGCGGCGAGGACGGCACGACCGGCTATCTGCGGATGACCCCCGGCCGGGACCGCACCGTCACCCTGCGCATCGCGACCTCCCTCATCGGCACCGAGCAGGCGAAGGCCAACCTGGAGCAGGAGATCCCGGAGGGCACGGGCCGCGCCGCCTTCGACCGCGTCCACGACCGCGCCCGCGCCGCGTGGGACGCCGTCCTGGGCCGGGTCGAGGTCGAGGGCGCGACGCGGGACCAGCTCACCACGCTCTACTCGAGTCTCTACCGGCTCTACCTCTATCCCAACTCCGGCTTCGAGAACACGGGCACCCGGGCCCGCCCGCGCCACCGCTACGCGAGCCCGTTCTCGCGCCCGGAGGGCGAGAGCACGCCGACCCGGACGGGCGCGCGGGTCGTCGACGGCGAGGTGTACGTCAACAACGGCTTCTGGGACACCTACCGCACCACCTGGCCCGCCTATTCCCTCCTGACCCCCAAGCAAGCAGGCCGGCTCGTCGACGGCTTCGTCCAGCAGTACAAGGACGGCGGCTGGATCTCGCGCTGGTCCTCCCCCGGCTACGCCGACCTGATGACGGGCACGAGCTCCGACGTGGCCTTCGCCGACGCCTACGCCAAGGGCGTCTCCTTCGACGCGGAGGCGGCCTACGAGGCGGCGCTCAAGAACGCGACGGTGGTGCCCACGCAGCCCGGCGTCGGCCGCAAGGGCATGGACACCTCCGTCTTCCTCGGGTACACGAGCACCACGACGCGCGAGGGTATGTCCTGGGCCCTGGAGGGCTACCTCAACGACTACGGGCTCGCGACGATGGGCAAGGCGCTCTACGAGCGGACCCGCAAGGCGCGCTACCGGGACGAGGCCGCGTACTTCGCCAACCGCGCCCGCAACTACGTCAAGCTCTTCGACCCCGCCGTCGGCTTCTTCCAGGGCCGCAACGCCGACGGCTCGCGGCGGCTGCCGCCCGGGCGGTACGACCCGCGCGTCTGGGGCCACGACTACACCGAGACCAACGGCTGGAACTTCGCCTTCCACGCCCCGCAGGACACCCGCGGGCTGGCGGGGCTGTACGGCGGCCGGGCGGGCCTGGCCGACAAGCTCGACCAGTTCTTCGGCACGCCGGAGACGGGGGCGCCGGAGTTCGCGGGTTCGTACGGCGGCGTCATCCACGAGATGACCGAGGCGCGGGACGTCCGCATGGGCATGTACGGCCACAGCAACCAGGTCTCGCACCACATCGCGTACCTCTACGACGCGGCGGGGCAGCCCTGGAAGACCCAGGAGAAGGTGCGCGAGGTGCTGTCCCGGCTCTACCTGGGCAGCGAGATCGGCCAGGGCTACCCGGGTGACGACGACAACGGCGAGATGTCGGCCTGGTACCTGTTCAGCGCGCTCGGCTTCTACCCGCTGGTGATGGGCGGCGGCGAGTACGCGGTGGGGTCGCCGCTGTTCACCAAGGCGACGGTCCACCTGGAGGGCGGCCGCGACCTGGTGGTGAAGGCCCCGCGGAACAGCGCCCGCAACGTGTACGTGCAGGGGCTGCGCGTCAACGGCAAGGCGTGGCGGTCCACGGCGCTCCCGCACTCCGTCCTCGCGAAGGGGGCGACGCTGGAGTTCGCCATGGGCCCGCAGCCGTCGTCCTGGGGCAGCGGCAGGAACGACGGGCCGGGCTCGCTGAGCAAGGACTTCGAGGCGCCCGTCCCGGACGGCGACGTGACCCTGCCCGGCGTCTCCCCCCTCACCGACGACACCTCGCTCACGGAGGCCCCCTTCACGACGGCCCTGCTGCAGGTGCCGTCCGGCGCGCGCGTGACCTCCTACACGCTGACCTCGGCCGACCGGGCCAAGGCGCCCGAGGGCTGGGTCCTGGAGGGGTCAGCGGACGGCGAGCAGTGGCGGGAGGTGGACCGGCGCACGGGCGAGGCCTTCTCCTGGGACCGGCAGACCCGGGTGTTCTCGGTGGCACGGCCCGGTTCGTACCACCACTACCGGCTGCGGCCGGCGGGCGAGAGCACTCTGGCGGAGATCGAACTATTGGGGCCGAGATCCGCATAACTGCGCCATTGACTTGTAAAGAGAGTGTGAAACGATCACGTGGATCCAGTGGCGTGCTCCTGTCAGGGGCCAGGGGCTCCTGACAGGAGCACGCTGCTCTTCGCTGAGACCCTCTTGGAGAACCCACGTGGCTCACCTTCCCGGCCGCCCGCGCTCCCGCGCGGTGCAGCGCGTCGCCACCGCGGCGATAGCCGCCGCCCTGGTCGGCACCACCGCAGGCACGGCCCTGGCCGACGGCCCCAAACCCTCCCGCGTCACCGGCGCGGCCGAGCGGGCGGCCGAGCTGCCGGCCCACACGTCGTTCAAGCACCGCTCCGAGGCGCTGCGCGGCGAGGCGAAGTCCGGCGACTACCCGAAGTCCGGCCCTCTCGCCCCCAAGGCGCCCTCGGCCGCCCCCGCCCCGGGTCTCGCGGCCCCGCGCAAGGGCGTCAAGGCCGACGGCCCCTCCGCCGAGGCCCCCTTCCTCCCGCTGAGCGCCGTCAACAACGACGACCTGTACTTCTACTGGCCCGACGGCAAGGGCGGCATCACGCCCAAGGAGTACGTCACCAACGGCTGGAACGCGATCAACGCCGCGGCCCGCGTCGACCACGACCGGGACGGCATCGCCGACGGCCTGTACGTCCGCGACAACGACCAGAACATCATCTTCGCCCCCGCGGGCGGGAGCGCGAGCATCGTGGCGGACGACTGGGGCCAGTACGACCAGTTCATGTCCCCCGGCAACCTGGGCGGCGGCAAGGAGTCCGACATCCTCGTCCGCGACCGCGAGGGCGTCCTGTGGCTCTACCTCGCCTACCCGGACGGCACGCTGACCGGCCGCAAGAAGGTCGGCCCGGGCTGGGGCCAGTTCACCGAGATCGCCGGGCGCGGCGACCTGACCGGTGACGGCAAGGCCGACATCGTCGCCCGCGACAAGGACGGCGTGCTGTGGCTCTACAAGGGCACCGGCGACTACACCAAGCCGTTCGACTACAAGCAGCGCATCGGCGGCGGCTGGAACCAGTTCAACAAGCTGGTCGGCACCGGCGATGTCGACCTGGACGGCAAGGCCGACCTGATCGCGCGCGACAAGGACGGCGCCCTGTGGCTGTACAAGGGCACGGGCAAGGCCGCCCAGCCGTACGACTACAAGGTGAAGATCGGCAACTCGGGCTGGAACCAGTTCCGCATGATGTACTGACGCGACGTGATGACGCGATGACGTGCTGATCCGCCGCGACGCGATGTGACGCGAAGGGCCGCACCCCACCGGGGTGCGGCCCTTCGCCACCGGCCCCGTCTCTCAGCCGCGTATCCCGGCCCTGCCTCTCAGCCTTGTCTCTCAGCCCTGTCTCTCAGCCGCGGCCGCACGTGGCGCCGAGGGCGGCGAGCAGGAACTCCTGCCAGGCCTTCTCCACGGCCGGCGGACCGCTCACGCCCGGCGCGCTCACCGTCCAGCCGAAGCTCACCTGACGGCGGCCGTCCGGGGAGCTGAAGCTCATGGAGCGGTAGCCGAAGCCGTTGCCCCGGTTGCCCCACAGCACCTCGCCGGGGTTCGCGGGACACAGGTCCCCGCCGGCCATCAGGCCCTGCGTGTAGTACGGGTACTTGCCGTCCTGCTTGCGCATCTCGGCCAGCCCGGCCGGGGAGAGCAGCGTGCCGTCGGACAGCGCGCGGAAGAACCTGTTGAGGTCGGCGCTGGTCGACACCACGCCGGCCGCGGCGCCCCATACCGACGGGGTGTAGTCCGTGGCGTCGAAGAGCGGCCCGCTCTCCGGCTTGATGTAGCCGTTCACGTGCGGTCCGCTCAGGAACGGGTTCACGGTCGGGTACGAGGTGTCGCGCATTCCGGCGGGCCGGAAGACCCGGCGCGTCAGCTCGGTGCCGAGCGAGTGGCCGGTGGCCTTCTCCACCACCAGGCCGAGCAGGGCGTAGTTGGTGTTGGAGTAGGGCAGGTCCGGGCTTGCGGGGTCCGCGAGCGGTCTCTTGACCGCGTTCCTGATCAGGCTCTGCGGAGCGAAGTACCGGAACCGGTTCTTCTGATGCTCTTCGAGCGAACCGGTCGCGTACAGGTCGTCGAAGTAATCCGGGATCCCGCTCGTGTGGTTGAGCAACTGCCGCAGCGTGATGGGCTCCTTATAAGGGAGCACGCCCGGCAGGTGCTTCGCGACCGGGTCGTCGAGCTTCAGCCGCCCCTCGTCGGCGAGTTGCATGACGACGGTCGCGACCATCGACTTGGTCACGCTGGCGACGCGGTAGCGGTCGCCGGGACGGGCGGACTGCTTGGTGCGTACGTCCCGCACACCGCTGGCGCCGGACCAGCGCCGATCTCCGACCCGCACCTCGGCGAGGGCCGCGGGCGCGCCGGCGGCCGTCAGCTTGTCCAGGGCCGCCTGCAGGGCCTCGGCGTCCAGCCCGGTGGGCGCGGTGCCCGCGGTACCGGTATGTGCAGGCGCGGCACTCGCGGCCGCTGCGGCCGTGCCCGGCGGAAGGGCCAGGCCGATGACGAGGGCGGCCGCCGCCGCGACGGATCGGAGCCTCGAATTCACTTGTTCCCCCAGGCGTTCGACTCTTCGCGATCCTAAATGATCAAGCCGAA
This sequence comes from Streptomyces sp. KLMMK, assembly GCF_036961605.1. Lineage (NCBI taxonomy): Bacteria > Bacillati > Actinomycetota > Actinomycetes > Kitasatosporales > Streptomycetaceae > Streptomyces > Streptomyces sp. KLMMK. The sequence continues at coordinate 2,411 of NZ_JBAMDC010000011.1, read as the reverse complement.
CCCGTGGCCGGCCGGGGGGCTACGGCGAGGTCACGGCGGGGCTGCGCCTCGCGGGCGGATCCTCATCCGCGCAGTGAGGCCTCCCGGCGGTACAGGGCCTCGCCCACGGGGGAGTCCTCCCCGGCGACGTGCGCACGGACCGAGGCCAGGTAGTCAGAGCGGCCGACCAGGCCGTCGCCGTCACCGTCCAGGGCTGCGAAGGCGGATTCGATGTTGCCCGCCGGGTTGCCCAGTGCCGTGCGCAGCGTCGTGAACTCCTTCAGGTTCAGGGCGCCGTCCTCGTCGGTGTCGGCGAGGTCGAACAGGCCGCCGAGCACGGGCTCGCAGACGGTGTCGAACGCCTCGGCGCCGGCCCAGGCCGCGTATTCGCCGAAGGTCACCCCTCCGTCGCCGTCCGCGTCCATCGCTGCCCATGCCCGCGCACCGGCTGCCCGTGCGGCGATGACCAGCGGGTCGTCGTCCGTCCGCCCCGTCGCCTGCGTCACGCGCTCGACCCGCGCGGAGTATTCGGCCTTCGAGATGACTCCGTCGCCGTCCGCGTCGAGCATCGCGAAGACCAGCCGCTTGGCAGCAGTTTCGTCCACTGAAACACCTTCTATCAGGCTACGTTCCGGTTCGGCTGTCCCTACCCGGAATACGGGGCCCCATTCGGTCGTAGCAGCGTGCAAGCCCCGCGCGCAGGCGGAACGCACGCGGTCGGGCCACTGCAAGAGCCGTGGGCGGCGGAGCCGTGCGGGGGTAGTCACAGGGCCGGCAGTGAAACCGGTCCCAGGGAGGGCACATGATCGGCGGACGCGGTGCGGCAGTAACACTGAGTTCTTTGGCCTTGCTGGGGTCGTCATGGGCGTGGCCACCGGCCGGACAGGCGGACTCCGACCGGCACAGAGATGGCCCGGTGCTGTGCACGGGCAGCAGCAACAGCACCTACGATCCGCCGCTGACCCTCGCCTCACGCCGGACGCGCGTCTCCGTGCGAGCCCACTACACGTGCAGCGTCGCACCCGGCCGCAACGTGACGGCCACCGGGACGCTCGACGGGACGTCGCCGTCGGCTTCCTGCCTCACGCTGGGCAGCTCCGCCCGGCTCACGGAGGTCGTCCGCTATGCCGACGGACAGCAGTCTCTGATCGCCTACGGCGACGGCGCCACCTACCGCGTCACCGGCGCCCAGGTCCTCAGGCTGACGGGCGAGGTCGTCGAGGGGCGGGGAAAGGGGCAGCGAGCGCAGCGGACCGTCTCGGCCGCGTCCGAGGAGCTGCCCACGGAATGCCTCTCCTCCGGACTCGACGGAAGCAGCGGCCAGGCGCAGCTGGAGATCCGGCCGTGAGCAATGCCCCCGCGCTCCCCGTGGCCCCCGTGACCCCCGTGACGATCCCCACCGAGCCCATCGGCAGCATCCCCCGGCCGGCCGAGCTGCTCGCGGCCATGGCGGACCACGCCGCCGGCCGCATCGGGGACGACGAGCTCGCCACCGCCCAGGACCACGCGGTCCGCGACACCGTCCGCCGCCTGGAGGAGATCGGCTCGCCGGTGGTGACCGACGGCGAACAGGCCAAGCCCGGCTTCGCCACGTACCCCCTCGCCGACCCGGACCGGCTCGCGCCGGACGGCGCGATCATCCCCTTCGCCGACGGCCACTCGCGGCAACTGCCCCGGCTGACGGCGGGGCCACTGCGCTACGCCGTGCACGCCGATCACTATCTGCGCTCCGCCCTCCGGTACGCGACCGTCCCCGTGAAACAGGCCGTCATCGCCCCTTCGGCGCTCAGCCTGATCTATCCGCAGGCCGGTATCGGCGGGTACCCCCGCGAGGCCTTCCTGGACGACCTCGCCGCCGAGGCCGAGGCGGACATCCGCGGCTGCCTGGAGGCGGGGGCCCATGTCGTCCAGCTCGACTTCACCGAGGCCCGCCTGTCGTTGAAGCTGGACCCCTCGGGGGGCCTGCTGGAGGAGTTCGTCGCGCTCAACAACCGTGTTCTGGAACGATTCTCCGCCGGCGAACAGGCCAGGATCGGTGTGCACACCTGCCCGGGCGGCGACCAGGACTCCACGCACAGTCTCGACGTGGACTACGCCGCCCTCCTTCCCGGGCTGCTGCGGCTCAAGGCCGGGGCGTTCTACGTCCAGCTGGCGAGCGAGCCGGATCCGGACAAGGTCCTCGGCGTCCTCGCCGACCACCTTCCCGGCCACGCCCGCGTGTTCGTCGGGGTGACCGACCCGATCGACCCCCGCGTGGAGACCCCCGAGCAGGTCCGTGACCGGGTCCTGGCCGCCGCCCGCCATCTGCCCGTCGACCGCCTGGGCACGTGCGACGACTGCGGCTTCTCCCCCTTCGCCGACGACACCTCCACCTCCCGCGACACCGCCTTCGCCAAGATCCGTGCCCGGATCGAGGGCACCGCCGCGGCCGC
>NZ_JBAMDC010000109.1:0-18747 GCF_036961605.1 Streptomyces sp. KLMMK | reverse complement strand
GCCGTCGCCGCCGCCGAAGCCGCCGCCCCCACCGCCCCAGCCACCGCCGAAGTCGTCGGAGTTGAAGTCGCTGCCGGTGTAGTCGCCGCCGTCGGCGCCGGCGTCCGCGGGGGCCGCGTAGGCGGGGCCGGAGAGCATGCCGCCCAGCATGGTGCCGACGAGGAGGCCGGGCAGGAGGCCGCCGCCGAAGTAGCCGCCGGCCCAGGGGGCGTAGGCGGGGCCCGCGTTCCAATACGGCTGGCGGCCGTCGGCGGTGTCGACCGTGCGGGACAGGGGCTCCTGCCCCTCGGCCACCCTGGCCGCGTCGGCCGCGCAGGCGGGCACGGTGCGCGGCGCACCGCCCGGGGGCGCCCACTCGACGTCCTGGACGGACGGCCCGTGGCGCGGGTCGAAGAAGCAGGGCACGCGGCGTTCGGGCAGGGGGGCGCCGCTGCGGCGTGCGGCGAGGGTGGCGAGGGCGAAGCGGCCCTTGTCGAGGGTGGCGGTGACGGCGGTGACGTCCTCGGGGTGCGCCGCGGCGGCCATCTTCGACTTGGCCTCCTCGTAGGCGTCGAGGGCCTCCTCGTAGTCGTGCCGCATGGCGTCGTCGGCGCCGGGCTCGGAGGGGTGGAAGTCGAGCCGGTCGAGCTCCTCGCCGAAGGCGGTGATGTCCTCGTCGACGACGACGCGCAGGGCGTCGAGCTCGGCCTGCTCGCGCTCCTCGCGCTTGCGCTTGTTGCGCCGGTAGAGGGCGTACGCGCCCGCGCCGCCCGCCACGACGATGGCGCCGCCGGTGATCAGCCCTGCGGTGCCGACGCCGGACTCCGCGCCGTCCCAGGAGCCGGGGGCCCGGCCCCGGGCCTGCCGGTCGGCCTGGTCGACGAAGCTGTTGAGCATGGTCGTGGCGTCGCCGCCGGAGCGCTGGACGGAGCCGACGAGGTTGCCGATCGCGTTGCGGGACATGACGCGGGAGTCGGCGTGGGCGTTGAAGTCGTCGCCGAGCCGGATGGCGTAGACCCCGGCGATGCCGACCTTGGTGCGCAGGTCCCGGAAGACGGTGGCCTTGGGGAACTCCGGGCTCTCGGGAAGGACGGCCACGAAGACCGGCTTCCCGGCGTCCTCGATCTTCTTGGCCAGGGCCTCGGCGTCGGCCGCGGGCAGCTGGCCGGCCGCGCGGGGGTCGACGTAGACCGGGTTCTCGCGCAGCGCCTCGGCGACGGTGTCGAGGCCGGTCGCGGCGTGCGCGGCGGGGGCGGGGGCGTACAGCGCCGTGCCGGCCAGGGCGATCAGGGCGGCGATCAGGGCCAGCAGCGGCCTGGGCAGCGCCCGGGTGGTGGCGGGCATGGCGGTGCTCCTCGGATCGAGGTCGGTCGGGTTCCTACCTACAGCGAAATTTACTCCCAAAACGGATTAATCAGGCATTGGGTTCCCCCGCCTCCCCCGGCTCATCCCCGGCTCATCCGTACGAGAGGTTCGCGCAGGGGTCGTCGTCCGCCGACCGGGCCGTGGCGGCGACATCGGTGGAGAGGGTCCCGGGGGCTGCGGCGGAGGGCGCCGCGGACGGGCCGCCGGCTCCGGCCGCACCCGGGGAAGCACCGCCCGAGGCGCTCCCGGACGCGCTTCCGGACGCGCTTCCGGGCGCACCGGCGGAGGCGCTCGCGGACGCGTAGTCGCGGCCCACCGTCACCGTGACCCCGTCCGCCGCCACCCCCCGGATGTACGCCCCGGGGAAGAGCCGGGCGACCGTCCGCGCGTCCGCCGCCCGCCCCGGGCCGAACTCGATCACGGTGGTGCCCGCGTTGCGGACGTCCGCGTTGCCGGTGCCGCCGACCGTGAACCCATGCCGCTCGAGGGCGGCCGCGGCCCGCGCCGCGAGCCCGGTCACCCTGGTGCCGTTGGCGACGGAGACGCTCACACCCTCGCCCGAGACCGGCTCCTGCGAGGCGGGGGCCTGCGAGGCCGGGGCCGGGGAGGCGGGGGCCGCGCCCGCCGGCCGGCCCTTGGAGCGGTCGCCGCCCGCATCCTTGCCGTCGATGGTGCGGTCCGCCTTCAGGGAGGCCCACAGGGCGTCGGCCTCGGGCCGGACGATGTCGACGCGGTCCCCCTCGTAGCGCCAGGGGACGGTGATGAACTTGATGTCGTGCAGGCCGATGTCCTTGAGCGACATCGCGAAGGACAGCAGCTTGTCGGCCGAGCCCAGCCCCGGGTCGACGGTCATCGACCGGGTGGCGGCGTCGGCCAGCGGCAGCAGCGCGGCGGGGTTGAAGCCCTGCGCCCGCACCTTCTTGATCAGACCGGCGAGGAAGGCCTGCTGGCGCTGGATGCGGCCTATGTCGGAGCCGTCGCCGATGCCGTGCCGCACGCGCACGTAGTCCAGGGCCTTCTGCCCGGAGACGGTCTGCTGCCCCTTGGCGAACAGGAGCCCGCCGCGCGAGCCGCGGTGCGGGTCGAGGTCGCCCTGGTAGACGTCCTTGGGCAGGCACACCTCCACCCCGCCGACGGCGGAGGTCATCGCGGAGAAGCCCTCGAAGTCGACGACGACGGTGTGGTCGACGCGCAACCCGGTGAGCTTCTCCACCGTGTTCTGCGTGCAGGCCGGGTTGCCCTTCGCCGACTCCCCCACCGAGAAGGCCGAGTTGAACATCGCCCGCGTCCGCCCGGACGTCCAGCTGCCGTCGGGCCGCCGGCACGGAGGGATGTCCACGAGCGTGTCCCGCGGGATCGAGACGGCGATGGCGTGCTCGCGGTCGCGGTACACGTGCAGCAGGAAGGCGGTGTCCGAGCGGCCGACGTCACCCTCGCCCCCGCCGAGGCCGCTGTTGCCCCCGGCACGCGAGTCCGAGCCGATGACCAGGACGTTCTGGCCGGCGACCCCCGCGCCCGGGCGGTTCTTGGACAGCCCGTCCGCGTCGAACGTGCTGATGTTGCCGTTCAGCCGGAGCCAGAGCCAGCCGGCACCGGCGGTCAGCAGCACCACGAACGCCATCGCGACGAACGTCGCCGTCCGCACCCGGTGATGCGTCCCGCCCCCTCGGCTGCCACTCATCTGCGAGCCCTCATCCATTCCCCCCGCGTGCCCGGCCCCTTGCCGCCTCACCCCGATAGACGGCCGGGCAGCCACTTTGGTTGTCCAGTTGCGCAATCTGGCAAGTATGGTGAACACAACGGTTACGGAAGAGAGCGGAAGAGAAAGGTGCGCCGACCATGCTGCGCAATGCCCTGGAGCCGTGGCACATCCTCGTGGTGGTGCTCGTGATGGTCGTCCTGTTCGGGTCGCGGAAGCTGCCGGACACCGCCCGCGCGCTCGGCAAGTCGATGCGCATCCTCAAGAGCGAGGCCAGGGCCATGAAGACGGACGGACAGGCCGCGCCGGCCGGCGGTGGGGCCGCGCAGGCGGACGGTCACGCCGCGCGGACCGGTGATCAACCGGCCGACAACCCCCGGTGAACCACAGGACACCTGTACGACTCTTCCGGTACACCCGCCCCTGGTGAGCTTCCTCTCGGCCGGACATCCCCGCCCGGCCTGCGAGGAGGAAAAACCATGGGTTCTCGTCCGTACCGGCGTCGTCTCGCCTGGGGCGCCGCCGCGCTGCTCGCCGCCGGCGTCGCGGTACCGGCCGTGGCCGCCGCTTCCGAGGCGGGCGGCAGCTCGGACGTCCCCGCGCTCAGCGCGGGCCACGGCGCGAAGAAGGCCAAGAACGTCATCCTGCTCATCGGTGACGGCATGGGCGACTCGGAGATCACCCTGGCCCGCGACTACACCGTGGGCGCGGCCGGCCGGCTGAACATGGACAAGTTCCCGCTCACCGGCGCGTACACGACGTACTCCGTCGACAAGGACGGCAAGCCGGACTACGTCACCGACTCCGCGGCCAGCGGCACCGGCTGGGCCACCGGGCAGAAGACGGTCAACGGCCGGATATCCAAGACGCCCGGCACGGACAAGGCGATGCCCACCATCCTGGAGCTGGCCCAGAAGAACGGCCTGGCCACCGGCAGCGTCACCACCGCCGAGCTGACCGACGCCACCCCGGCCGTCCTCGCCTCGCACGCCACCGACCGCAGCTGCATGGGCCCGGCCGACATGAAGGCCTGCCCGAACGACACCGTCGCCAAGGGCGGCCCCGGCTCGATCGCCGAGCAGAGCGTCAACCACAAGGTGGACGTCCTCCTCGGCGGCGGCAAGGCCCGCTTCGACCAGAAGGTCACCGAGGGCCGCTTCGCGGGCCGGACCGTCACCCAGCAGGCCGAGCAGCTCGGCTACCAGGTCGTCACCGACGACAAGGGCCTGAAGAACGCCAAGCCCGGCAAGCCCGTCCTCGGCCTCTTCGCCGACGGCAACGTTCCGGTCGAGTGGACCGGCAAGGCCGCGGCCCAGGGCGGCACCGAGCCGCAGCGCTGCGTGACGAACAACCCCGAGCGCAAGGCCGGCACCCCGAGCCTGGAGAGCCAGACCCGCAAGGCGCTGCAGCTCCTGGAGGCCAAGCAGAAGGGGGCGGGCTCCAAGAAGGGCTTCTTCCTGCAGGTCGAGGGCGCCTCGATCGACAAGCGCGACCACGCCGCCGACCCGTGCGGCCAGATCGGCGAGACCGCGGCCCTCGACCGCGCCGTGAAGGTCGCCCGCGACTACGCCGCGCAGCACCCGGACACCCTGGTCGTCACCACCGCCGACCACGCCCACACCAGCCAGATCGTCCCGCTGGAGGCCACTCCCCCCGGCCTGTCCTCGACCCTGGTCACCGATGAGGGCGGCAAGCTGAAGGTGAACTACTCCACCAATACGCCGGGCAAGGCGCAGGAGCACACCGGCACCCAGGTGCGCATCGCGGCCCAGGGCCCGCAGGCGGAGCGCGTCCTCGGCCTCACCGACCAGACGCAGCTCTTCACGACGATCCGCAAGGCGCTCTCGCTGCGCTGACGCCGGAGCGTGGCCGGCGCCGGAGCGTGGCCGGCGCCGCACCGAGCGGCACCGGCCGCGCCACGGCCGGAACACCGTGGGTAACACCACAGCCGACAACGTCACAGATCACCACAGGGGGGACAGGGTCCGGCCGCTCCAGCGGCCGGGCCCTGCGGGTTGTGCCAGTTATCCCGGCAGAACATTGGGCGGATCACATACCCGGTTGCGGGCGTCAAGCGTCAAGACTGTGACTTCCGTACTGGATGCCTGCAGACCGATCCCCCACTCTGGTCTCGTACATCCCGTCCCGCACCCCTTCTCCCCCCCACATCCCTTTCGTACCACCCGCCAGCCCTCGCAGGAGGAACCGCCGATGACCGGGTCCCGCGTCCTCGCCCTCGGCCACTACCAGCCCGCCCGGGTGCTGACCAACGACGAGCTGGCGGCCATGGTCGACACCAGCGACGAGTGGATCCGCTCCCGCGTCGGCATCCGCACCCGCCGGGTCGCCGCGCCCGACGAGACGGTCGCCGACATGGCGGCCGAGGCCGCCGGGAAGGCGCTGGCGAACAGCGGGCTCGCGACGGAGGAGATCGATCTCGTCCTCGTCGCCACCTGCACGGCCGACGACCGCAGCCCGAACACGGCCGCCCGGGTCGCGGCCGCGCTGGGCCTCGCCACGCCCGCCACCATGGACGTCAACGTCGTCTGCTCCGGCTTCACCCACGCGCTGGCCAGCGCCGACCACGCCATCCGGGCCGGCGCGGCGACGAACGCCCTGGTCGTCGGCGTGGAGAAGTTCACCTCGGTGACCGACTGGACCGACCGGACCACGTGCGTCCTGACCGGCGACGGCGCGGGCGCCGCCGTGGTCACGGCCTCGGCCGAACCGGAGATCGGCCCCGTGGTGTGGGGCTCGGTGCCCGGCATGGGGCACGCCGTGCGGATCGAGGGCACGCCGTCCCGCTTCTCCCAGGAGGGCCAGTCGGTCTACCGCTGGGCCACCACGCAGCTGCCGCCCATCGCCCGCCGGGTCTGCGAGCGGGCCGGGGTCGCGCCGGAGGAGCTGGCCGCGGTCGTCCTGCACCAGGCCAACCTGCGGATCATCGAGCCGGTCGCGCGCAAGCTCGGGGCGGTCAACGCGGTCGTCGCGACGGATGTCACCGAGTCCGGCAACACGTCCGCCGCGAGCATTCCGCTCGCGCTCTCCAAGCTGGTCGAGCGCGGGGAGGTGCCGTCGGGCGCGCCGGTCCTGCTCTTCGGCTTCGGCGGGAACCTGTCGTACGCGGGACAGGTCATTCGCTGCCCGTAAGGGGCGCGGGGCAAGGATGCGCCCCGTAAGGGGCGCGGGGCGGTGTCGGTCTGCGGCTCCGCCGCGTGGGCGCGGCACCCCCCACCGGCCCGCGGCCGACGACGGCGCGCCGCCTAGAACACCGACCACCCGGTCAACGTGGTGAAGTGGTCCAGCGCGGCCACACCGGCAACGGAGTTGCCCCGGGTGTCCAGGCCCGGACTCCACACGCACAGCGTGCACCGGCCCGGTATGACGGCGACGATGCCGCCCCCGACGCCGCTCTTGCCGGGCAGCCCCACGCGGTAGGCGAAGTCCCCGGCCGCGTCGTACGTCCCGCACGTGAGCATGACGGCGTTGACCTGCTTCGCCTCGCGCCGCGGCAGCAGCCGCGAGCCGTCGGCCCGCAGGCCGTGGCGGGCCAGGAAGCTGCCCGCACGGGCGAGGTCGCGGCAGCTCATCTCGATGGAGCACTGCCAGAAGTAGTGCTCCAGGACGGTGGGGACGGGGTTGTCGAGGTTGCCGTAGCTGGCCATGAAGTGGGCCAGGGCGGCGTTGCGGTCGCCGTGCTCGGTCTCGGAGGCGGCGACGGCTGCGTCGAAGGCCAGGTCGGGGTTGCCGCTCTCGGCGCGCAGGAACTCCAGCATGGTGGTGCTGGCGTCGCCGGTGAGCGTCTGCAGCCGGTCGGTGACGACGAGCGCGCCCGCATTGATGAACGGATTGCGCGGGATGCCGTTCTCGTATTCGAGTTGGACCAGCGAGTTGAAGGGATTTCCGGACGGTTCCGTTCCGACCCGGTCCCAGATCTTCCCGCCGCCCTCGGCCAGCACGAGCGCCAGGCTGAAGGCCTTGGAGATGGACTGCACGGAGAAGGGCTTCTCCCAGTCCCCGGTGCCGTAGACGCCGCCGTCGACGTCGGCGACGGCGATGCCGAACTGATTGACGTCCACTTCGGCGAGGGCGGGGATGTAGTCGGCGACCTGACCGCGGCCGACGAGGGGGCGTGCGAAGGCGGTGACCTCTTCGAGGACGGCCTGGTAGTCCACAGTCCTTGGTCCGTACTTCCGTGTCGACGACGCTGTCGACGATGCGATCGGTGGGATATTCGGCCAACGGCCGGATCGGCTCGCACGATATCCGAACGCCCGGCCCACCTGCGAACTTTTGGGTACAAGGGGGTCATTCGGCCTACGCGACCGGCGTACGCCACCTGTCGAACCGAGGGAGGGCGGCATGGCCCCACCCATGTCCGCGAACGAATTCCTGGCCGCGCTCAGACGCGAGGGCGCCACCGTCGTCGAAGTGGACGGCTGGCGCAACCACAACCGGGCCGGGCACGGCCTCTGGGGCCCCGTAAACGGCGTGATGATCCACCACTCCGCCACGTCGGGCACCGACAGCACCGTGCGCCTGTGCTGGAACGGCTACGACGAGCTCCCGGGCCCCCTGTGCCACGGGGTCATCGCCAAGGACGGCGCCATCCACCTCGTCGGCTGCGGGCGCGCCAACCACGCCGGGGGCGGCGACGGGGACGTCCTCAAGGCCGTGATCGCCGAGAAGCGGCTGCCGCCCGTCCGGTGGGCCGACACCGACGGGAACGTCCACTTCTACGGCTTCGAGTGCGTCAACCGCGGCGACGGCGAGGACCCCTGGCCGCAGGACCAGCTGCTGGCCATCGAACAGGTGGCGGCCGCGATCTGCCGGCACCACGGCTGGACCGAGCGGTCCGTCATCGGCCACCTGGAGTGGCGCCCGGGCAAGTCCGACCCCGTCGGCTTCTCCATGGAGTGGCTGCGCGAGCGGGTCCGTGAGCGGCTGAAGTGAGGCTCCCCGTGGCCCGCCCGCCCGCTCACGCGACAATGGGGGCGTGATCAGCCATCCCCCCGCCGCCGGCAGCGCCGGGCTCGCCGGCCTGCGGCCGCGGCTGCCGTCCCCGCTCGTGGAGCTCCCGGACGAGCGGTTCGCACGGCACGGCGTACGGCTGCTGCTCAAGCGGGACGACCTGATACATCCCGAGCTGCCCGGCAACAAGTGGCGCAAGCTCGCGCCCAACCTGCGGGCCGCGGCGGAGGAGGGCCGGCACACCCTGCTGACGTTCGGCGGCGCCTACTCCAACCACCTGCGGGCCACCGCCGCGGCGGGCCGCCTGCTCGGCTTCGCCACCGTCGGCGTCGTGCGCGGCGAGGAGCTCGCCGACCGCCCGCTGAACCCGTCGCTGCGCTCCTGCGCCGCCTCCGGCATGCGGCTGATGTTCATCGACCGGTCCACCTACCGCCGCAAGGCCGAGCCCGAGGTGCTGGCCCGGCTGACCGAACGCGCGGGCGGCGACTGCTACGTCGTGCCCGAGGGCGGCTCCAACGCGGCGGCCGTGCTCGGCTGCGCGGAGCTCGGGCGGGAGCTGCGCGGGATGGCGGACGTCGTCGGGGTCGCGTGCGGCACGGGCGGCACCCTCGCCGGCCTGGCCGCCGGGCTGGGCGAGGGGCAGCGGGCCATCGGCTTCCCCGTGCTCAAGGGCGGCTTCCTGGGCGCGGAGATCGAGCGCCTGCAGGGCGAGGCCTACGGCGGGCGGCGCGGGACGTGGCGGCTGGACGAACGCTTCCACTGCGGCGGCTACGCCAGGACGTCCGCCGCGCTGGACGCCTTCGCCGACGACTTCACCGCCCGCCACGGCCTGCCCCTGGAACGGCTGTACGTGGCGAAGATGCTGTACGGCCTGACGACCCTGACGGAGGAGGGCGCGTTCCCGAGGGGAACGACGGTGGCGGCGGTGATCACGGGAAGCGGGGGCCCGGAGCCTGCGGCTCCGGCACGGTGAGCCGGGTCAGCCCGCCTCCCCCTCGCGGTACGCGGCGGCTTCCTCCAGGTCCAGCCGCCGCAAGAGCGTACGGAGCATCTCGTCGTCGATCCGCCGCTGGTCCCGCAGCGCGACGAAGACGTCCCGCTCGGCCCCGATCATCTCCCGGGCGAGCCGCCGGTAGATGTCGTCGGCCGACTCCCCGGTGACCGCACTGACCGTCCCGAGCCGCTCCCACACCGCGTTGCGGCGCCGCTCCATGACGACGCGGAGCCGGTCGGCGAGGGGCGGGGGAAGGGCGTTGTGCTCGTCGGCGAGCAGCTCGTCCAGGCGGCGCTCCGCGGCGAGGGAGGCCTCGTTCTGCGCCTGGGCCTCCGCGAGGGTCTCCGCGGCGCTGTCGCGCCCGGGCAGCCGCAGCACGCGGATCAGCGGGGGCAGCGTGAGCCCCTGGACGACGAGGGTGGCGATGACGGTCGTGAAGGTCAGGAAGAGGACGAGGTTGCGGTGGGGGAAGTCCTCCCCGGCGTCCGTGGTGACGGGGATGGAGAAGGCGATGGCGAGGGAGACGACGCCCCGCATGCCGGCCCAGCCGACGACGAGCGCGCTCTTCCAGGTGGTGTCGGGCTCCCGCTCGCGGATCCGCGCGGACAGGGCGCGCGGCAGGAACGTCGCCGGGTAGACCCAGACGAAGCGGGCGGCCACCACGGCGAGGAAGACGGCGAGCGCGTACCAGGCGACCGCCCCCGCTCCGTAGGTGTCGAGGCCGCGCAGCACCACGGGCAGCTGCAGCCCGATGAGGGCGAAGACGGCGGACTCCAGGATGAAGGAGACCATCTTCCACACGGCGGCCTCCTGCAGCCGGGTGGCGAAGTCGACCTGCCAGGCGCGGTGCCCGAGCCAGAGGCCGACGACCACGACGGCGAGCACCCCGGAGGCGTGGACCTCCTCGGCGGCGGCGTAGGCGGCGAAGGGGATCAGCAGGGAGAGGGTGTTCTGCAGCAGCGGCTCGCGCAGGTGTTTGCGCAGCCAGTGCAGCGGCACCATGAGGGCCAGGCCGACGCCGATGCCGCCGAGGGAGGCGACGGCGAACTCCCGGATGCCCTCGCCCCAGGTCGCGCCGGCGCCGACGGCGGCGGCGAGGGCCACCTTGTAGGCGGTGATGGCGGTCGCGTCGTTCACGAGGGACTCGCCCTGAAGGATCGTGGTGATGCGCGAGGGCAGGCCGAGGCGGCGGGCGATGGCGGTGGCCGCGACGGCGTCGGGCGGCGCGATCACGGCGCCGAGCACGAGGGCGGCCGTCGGCGGCAGCCCGGGCACGAGGAGGTAGGCCGCGTAGCCGACGGCGAGCGTCGCGAAGAGGACGTAGCCGACGGACAGGAGCGCGACGGGGCGGATGTTGGCCCGCAGGTCGAGGTAGGAGCTGTCGAGCGCGGCCGTGTGCAGCAGGGGCGGCAGCAGGAGGGGCAGCACGATGTGCGGGTCGAGCGTGTAGTCCGGTACGCCGGGGACCTGGGAGGCGACGAGGCCCGCGGCGACGAGCAGCAGGGGCGCGGGCACGGGGGTGCGCCGCGCCGCGCCGGCGATGGCGGCACCGCCCGCGACCAGCATCAGCAGTGGCATGACGTCCATCGGTGCGGGCCTGTCCCCTCGTGGGTGCGGTGGTGCGCCGACGGCGCGGGCGCTCGCGCCTCGGCGGTGCGATCTAATCTGGCAATCATGAGCGAGTGCCAGCATCTTCCCGCGCTGCCGCGCCCCGAGCCCGCCGCCGCGCACCCGACGTGCCCGGAGTGCGAGGCGGCCGGCAGCCACCCCGTGCAGCTGCGGCTGTGCCTGGTCTGCGGCCACGTCGGATGCTGCGACTCCTCGCCGTACCGGCACGCCACGGACCACTTCCGGGAGACGGGGCACGCGGTGATGCGCAGCTACGAGCCGGGCCAGAGCTGGCGCTGGTGCTACGTGGACCAGCGGCTGGTCTGACGGCGCCCGCTAGCATGCACGCATGATCCGAGCCGCGACGCCTGCCGATGTGCCCGCCCTCCATGTGATGATCCGCGAACTCGCGGCGTACGAACGGTCGGTGGAGGACGCCCGGGCGACCGAGGAACAGCTGCACGAGGCGTTCTTCGGCGAGCACCCCGCGGCGTTCGCCCTGATAGCGGAGAGTGACGGATCTGTGGGCGGTGATGCGCACGGGGCGGCGGAGCCGGTCGGCTTCGCGATCTGGTTCCGCAACTTCTCCACCTGGACGGGCACGCACGGTGTCTGGCTGGAGGACCTCTACGTGCGCCCCGAGGCGCGCGGCGGCGGATACGGCAAGGCGCTCCTCGCGACCCTCGCCCGGATCTGCACGGACCGCGGCTACCAGCGTTTCGAATGGTCAGTGCTGGACTGGAACACGCCCTCGATCGGGTTCTACAAATCCCTCGGGGCCGAACCCATGGACGAATGGACCACCTACCGCTTGTCCGGAGAACCCCTCCGCACCCTTGCGGCGCTCGCGCAGAGTGACGAAAATCCCAACTAGGCGACAGCTCTTTCGATTTGGGACCGCAAGCCTCTAGCCACTGTCCGTGCTCATGGGTTTACCATGAGTGACAGTGGCGGGGCTGCTCCACGGACCCGCAGATCGCGATAGCGTCGCAGCCGAACCATGTGCCGCACCGGCCCGCGCGCGACCTTCGACCGAAGGGCGGCCGAGGGCGGGGGCCGGCGCTCGTAACAGCTCAAGAAGCTTGTGCCACCTTGGAGGTGAGGGTGTCCCCAATCGCAGGCGAGCCCGGGACCCAGGACTTCGTGGAAGTCCGGCTGCCCGCTGCGGGTGCCTACCTGTCGGTGCTGCGGACGGCGACAGCCGGTCTCGCGGCCCGTTTGGACTTCACCCTCGACGAGATCGAGGACTTGCGCATCGCGGTGGACGAGGCGTGCGCGATCCTTCTGCAACAAGCCGTGCCCGGCTCCGTCCTCAGCTGCGTCTTCCGCCTGGTGGGCGATGCGCTGCGGGTGACCGTCTCGGCGCCCACCACGGACGGCCGCGCACCCGAGCGCGACACCTTCGCCTGGACGGTGCTCTCCGCCCTGGCCGGTGAGGTCGACTCGACCGTCGCCGACGACCGTACGGTCAGCATCAGCCTGCACAAGAAGCGCGGCGCCGGCCCCGGACAGCCGTGACGGAAGAGGGGGCTCCGTGAGTACTGCATCGTCGCGGGGGGTGCGTACCCCGGCCATCCCGCAGCAGCCTGCCCGACAGCTGCCGGGCGATCCTGCGAATCCCGCGCCGGACGAGGCGAGCGACCCACCAGAGCGGGCGGACCACATGGACCAGCACCAGCACCGGCACTCCACCGCGCAGGACCGCAGTGGTGCCCGGGCCCTGTTCATCGAGCTGCGGGCGCTGCCGGACGGTTCGCCCGAGCGGGCCGAGCTGCGCAACCACCTGGTGCGGATGCACCTGCCGCTGGTGGAGCACCTGGCCCGGCGCTTCCGCAATCGCGGGGAGCCGCTGGACGACCTGACCCAGGTCGCCACCATCGGCCTGATCAAGTCGGTGGACCGGTTCGACCCGGACCGCGGCGTCGAGTTCTCCACGTACGCGACCCCCACGGTCGTCGGGGAGATCAAGCGGCACTTCCGCGACAAGGGCTGGGCGGTCCGCGTCCCGCGCCGGCTGCAGGAGCTGCGGCTGGCCCTGACCACGGCCACCGCCGAGCTCTCCCAGCGGCACGGCCGCGCGCCCACCGTCCACGAGCTGGCCGAGCACCTGGGCATCTCCGAGGAGGAGGTACTGGAGGGGCTGGAGTCCGCCAACGCCTACAGCACCCTCTCCCTGGACGTGCCCGACACGGACGACGAGTCCCCGGCGGTTGCGGACACCCTCGGCGCGGAGGACGAGGCGCTGGAGGGCGTCGAGTACCGCGAGTCCCTCAAGCCGCTGCTGGAGGACCTGCCGCCGCGGGAGAAGAAGATCCTGCTGCTGCGCTTCTTCGGCAACATGACCCAGTCGCAGATCGCCCAGGAGGTCGGGATCTCGCAGATGCACGTGTCACGGCTGCTGGCGAGGACGCTGGCGCAGCTGCGGGACAGGTTGCTGATCGAGGAGTAGCGGTTCCTTCACCGGCCCTGCCGGGAGTGCTCCAGCCGTGGCCGGAGGGAGTCCGGGGGCCGGGGCCCGGGGCGGCGGACCGGCCGAGCCCCGGTGCTCACTCCCGCGGGCCGATCCCCAGCGCCTCCGTCGCCGTGGGGTTGACCAGCAGCGCGAGCGCGCCCAGGGCCACCAGGACCAACGCCACCGCGGCAGCGATCATGGCGCCCCCGGCGACGTACAGCGTCCAGGCCACCGGCAGCGCCATGATCTGCGTGATCATGGCGGGCCCGCGGCTCCACCGGCGGCGCAGCCACAGCCCGCGCGCGGCCACCAGCGGCAGCACGGCCAGCGCGAGCACGGTCAGGCCGCCGGTCTCGGCCTGCTGGGGGCTGTCCGGCTTGCCGAGCAGGCCCATGGCCAGCATGGAGATGCCGGCGGCGGCGAGCGCCACGCCCTCCAGGCCGGTCAGCACGGCCGCGGCCGTCAGCCGGGCCGGGCGGGGCCCGGCGGGGGCGGGGGCCCCGGCGGCCTGCCCCCGGGGGCCTGCGGGGCCGCTCTTACGGGCGTTTTTCGGCGCGGACTGCTTGCTGCTCACCCCAGCAGGGTAGCCGTACCGCCGACGATCCGAGGGGGCCGAAGGCGGGCCGGGGCCGATCGTGTACCGACAGGTAGGTAGGCTGGCGCGCATGCGTGCGCTTCTCGTGGTCAACCCCTCGGCCACCACCACCAGTGCCCGTACCCGTGATGTCCTGGTCCACGCGCTCGCCAGCGATCTCAAGCTGGAGGTCGCCACCACGGAGTACCGGGGCCATGCCCGCGATCTGGCCCGGCAGGCGGCCGAGAGCGGGAACACCGGTCTGGTGGTGGCGCTCGGCGGCGACGGCACGGTCAACGAGGTCGTCAACGGCCTCCTGCACGACGGCCCCGATCCCGAGAACCTGCCCCGGCTCGCCGTGGTGCCCGGCGGCTCCACCAACGTCTTCGCCCGCGCCCTGGGCCTGCCCAACGACGTCGTGGAGGCGACCGGCGCCCTGCTGGACGCCCTGCGCGACGGGACCGAGCGCACGGTCGGCCTCGGCCTCGCGGGCGGCACGCCCGGCACCGAGGACGAGGGGGTCCCGTCCCGCTGGTTCACCTTCTGTGCGGGCTTCGGCTTCGACGCGGGGGTCATCGGCCGGGTGGAGCAGCAGCGCGAGCGCGGCAAGCGGTCGACACCTGCGCTGTACGCGCGACAGGTGATGCGTCAATTCGTCGGGGAGACCCACCGCCGGCGCGGCACGATCACCCTCGAACGGCCGGGCGAGGAGCCACTCGAGAATCTCGTCATGTCGATAATCTGCAACACGGCGCCGTGGACGTACCTCAACAACCGTCCGGTCTACGCGTCGCCGCAGGCGTCCTTCGACACCGCCCTTGACGTGCTGGGATTCACCAAGCTGTCGACGACGGCGGCCGGCCGCTACGCCACCCAGCTGCTCATGTCCACGCCCGAGCGCGGCCCCCGGGGCAAGCACACCGTGTCCTTGCACGACCAGACGCAGTTCACCTTGCATTCGCAGGTTCCACTGCCGTTCCAGATGGACGGTGACCACCTGGGGGTGCGGAGCAGCGTGACGTTCACAGGCGTTCGCCGTGCACTGCGTGTGATTGTGTGAGTGCCAGGGCCTAAAGTCCTTCCACTCGAACGTTTAGACTGGGTTCCACCCCCTGGAAGTACGGCTGTGACCTAGCCGACACCGAGGAATCAAAAAAAACTTTCCAGAAGGGGTTGTATCCGCCGCCGAGGTTTGCGAATCTCTTCATGGCGATCGGGACGTCCGCTCTTCCGGCCTTCCGATACAGCCCGAACCCCTCCCTTTCCTTGATGGACCGCACCAGTTTCACGACTGGGCGTCGGCCCTTCCCCTGCGGAGGGATTCGTGAAAGCGTTCACATTCACAAGCAACGTAGCCGCAATAACGAGGAGATGGAGCAGCCATGGACTGGCGTCACAACGCCGTTTGCCGCGAGGAAGACCCCGAGCTCTTCTTCCCCATCGGCAACACCGGTCCTGCGCTGCTGCAGATCGAGGAAGCCAAGGCCGTCTGCCGCCGCTGCCCCGTGATGGAGCAGTGCCTGCAGTGGGCGCTCGAGTCCGGCCAGGACTCCGGCGTCTGGGGTGGCCTCAGCGAGGACGAGCGCCGCGCCATGAAGCGCCGCGCCGCTCGCAACCGGGCGCGCAACGCCACCGCCTGACGACGCCCCTCGGCCCCCGAGCCGCAGCGCGCAGTACCCCCTGACGCTCCCCCCGAGCTTCGCCTGGGGGCGCCCCGCATCACATGAGCTTTGAGCCCCGGACCTGATGGTCCGGGGCTCTGTGCTGTTCCGGGTGCGATGCGGTGCGGTGCGCGTGCCGTACCGGTGCGCCGTGCCGGTGTGCGGCTACGGGGTCAGCCCTTCTCCGCCCGTACCGGGATGTCGAGGACGACCCTCGTTCCCTGCCCGGAAGCGGGCACCATGTCGAACGTCCCGCCCATCTCGCCCTCGACGAGGGTGCGGACGATCTGCAGGCCCAGGTTGCCGGCGCGCTGCGGGTCGAAGCCCTCGGGCAGCCCGCGGCCGTCGTCCTGCACCGAGATCAGCAGGCGGGCGTCGCGCCGGGTGCCGCTGCGCACGGCGGTGACCTCCACCGTGCCCCGCTCCCCCGGGCCGAACCCGTGCTCCATGGCGTTCTGCAGCAACTCGGTCAGCACCATCGACAGCGGGGTCGCCACCTCGGCGTCGAGGATGCCGAAGCGGCCCGTGCGCCGTCCGGCGACCCGGCCGGGCGAGATCTCGGCGACCATCGCCAGCACCCGGTCGGCGATCTCGTCGAATTCGACCCGCTCGTCCAGGTTCTGCGAGAGCGTCTCGTGGACGATGGCGATCGAGCCGACCCGGCGGACGGCCTCCTCCAGCGCCTCGCGCCCTTCGGCCGAACCGATCCTGCGGGCCTGGAGCCGCAGCAGGGCCGCTACGGTCTGCAGATTGTTCTTCACCCGGTGGTGAATCTCCCGGATGGTCGCGTCCTTGGTGATCAACTCTCGCTCGCGGCGTCGCAGTTCGGTGACGTCGCGTAGCAGGACGAGTGAACCGATGTGATTTCCCTTGGGTTTGAGGGGAATCGCCCGGAGCTGGATGACTCCGTCGTTGCCCTCGACCTCGAACTCGCGCGGCGCCCAGCCGCTGGCCAGCTTGGCGAGCGACTCGTCGACCGGGCCGCGCGAGGGCGCCAACTGAGCGGTGGTCTCGCCCAGATGATGCCCCACGAGGTCGGCGGCGAGGCCGAGGCGGTGGTAGGCGGAGAGGGCGTTGGGGCTCGCGTACTGCACGATGCCGTCGGCGTCCAGCCTGATGAGACCGTCGCCGGCACGCGGCGAGGCGTCCATGTCGACTTGTTGACCGGGGAAGGGGAACGCGCCGTTGGCGATCATCTGGGCGAGGTCCGAGGCGCTCTGGAGGTAGGTGAGCTCCAGCCGGCTCGGGGTGCGCACCGTCAGCAGGTTCGTATTGCGGGCGATGACGCCGAGCACCCGGCCGTCACGGCGGACGGGGATGGACTCGACGCGGACCGGGACCTCCTCGCGCCACTCCGGGTCGCCCTCCCGGACGATCCGGCCCTCGTCGAGGGCGGCGTCCAGCATGGGGCGGCGACCGCGCGGCACGAGGTGGCCGACCATGTCGTTCTGGTAGGAGGTCGGGCCGGTGTTGGGCCGCATCTGCGCGACCGACACGTAGCGGGTGCCGTCGAGCGTGGGCACCCACAGGACGAGGTCGGCGAAGGACAGGTCGGAGAGCAGCTGCCACTCCGAGACCAGCAAGTGCAGCCACTCCAGGTCGGAGTCGCAGAGGGCCGTGTGCTGACGTACGAGGTCGTTCATGGAGGGCACAGTGGTGAGCCTACCCGGGGCCGGGGCGCGCATCCCGGGCCCGCCCTCGGGCCGCGGGAGCGCGGGGACGGCGGCGGATACCCGGGGAAACCCGGGCGGGAGAAACCATGGACACGGGAGAATGGTCTAGTCCACAATGAGCGGGCAAAGCTTCCGCCCTCCCCGCACAGGAGGACGGAGCGAGGCCCGGCGCTCTCTGCCCTGATCGCGCCACGGCCTCCAGTCGGCCCACTCCGGCCGCGGGGTCCGCACACCCCGCATCCCGGCGGGCCGATACGGCTCCGGGCTGCGGTGCCGGCCGGGTCGAGGGTCCCGGTCAGGCGCCGCGGCCCGAAGTGAGCCCTCCGGGGCCCGTCTCCCCCGCACGCTCCCGCGGCCACGCCCGCATCGCGACGTCGGCGACCGCCTCCAGGGTGGCGCGGTCCGCGCCGTCCCGCGCCTGCTGCGACATGCCCTGCAGAACGGCACCCGTGTAGACGGCGAGGTGATGCGCGTCCGTGTCCGCCGGCAGGACTCCCGCGGCGACATCGGCGGCGATGCGGCTCTCGATGAACGCGATGCCCTTGTTGCGCCGCTCCTGGAGCGCCGCGACCACCTCGGCGGACTGCTCGGTGCAGTTCGTGGCCGCACTGATGATCATGCAGCCGCGCGGCAGACCGGGAAGGGTGTGGGCCCTCGCGGCCTCGCGCAGGAGGCGGCCCGCCGCACTGCGGGCGGTCGGCGCCTCGGCCAGGATCTTCGCCGTGAAGACGCCGTAGTTGCGCACGTAGGCCTCGATCGCCTCCTCGAACAGGGTGCGCTTGTCGCCGAACGCCGCGTAGAGGCTGGGTGCCTTGATGTCCATGGCGCGGGTGAGGTCGGAGATGGAGACGGCCTCGTAGCCGCGCTCCCAGAAGGCCTTCATCGCCTGCTCCAGGGCCGTCTCGCGGTCGAAGGACCGAGGCCTGCCCCGCTGTTTGGTCGCCATGGCCCCCATTCTATAGCGCTCGCTAAAAAACCTGTGCTACGTTCTTTCTGTAGCACTCACTAAAGAAAGAGGGGGGCGCGGCCATGGGCACGCTCACGGGCAGGACGGCACTGGTCACGGGTGGCAGCCGGGGCATCGGGCGGGGCATCTCGGAGCGGCTGGCCAGGGAAGGAGCCCGCGTCGCCGTGCACTACGGGCGGGATGTCGCTTCTGCCGAGCAGACGGTGAAGGCGATCGAGGAGGCGGGCGGCGAGGCCTTCGCGATCCGGGCGGAGCTGGGGGTGGCGGGGGACGCCGAGGCCCTGTGGGCCGCTTTCGACGAGCAGGCGGACGGCCTGGACATCCTGGTGAACAACGCGGGCACCGACGGAGCGCGCGTGCCGATCGGCGAGGTGACCGAGGAGGGCTTCGACCAGGTCTTCGCCGTCAATACGAAGGCGCCGTTCTTCATCACCCGCCTCGGCCTGGACCGCCTGCGCGACGGCGGGCGCATCGTCAACGTCTCCACGGGGCTGACCCACGGCGCGGCGATGCCCCAGCTGATCGCCTACACGATGACGAAGGGCGCGGTGGACGCCTTCACCTCGGTGCTGGCCAAGCAGCTGGGCGAGCGCGGCATCACGGTCAACGCCGTGGCGCCGGGCGTGATCGACACCGACATGAACGCCGCCTGGCTGAACAGCGGCGCGGAGGTGCGGACGGGCGTCGCCGCCCTGTCCCCCTTCAACCGGGTGGGCGAGGCGCGCGATGTCGCCGACATCGTGGCCTTCCTCGCCTCGGACGACAGCCGGTGGGTGACGGGGCAGTGGATAGACGCCACGGGCG
>NZ_JBAMDC010000108.1:0-18919 GCF_036961605.1 Streptomyces sp. KLMMK | reverse complement strand
GCGTCCTGTGGAAGTCGGCCGCCGGCACGTGGTACGCCCTGGCAGCAGCGGGCGGCGGCGACGTCCGGTCGGTCACGGCCTCGGGCGGGGTCCGCGGCAGCGCCCCCGGCGACCGGCTGGCGGTTCCGGCCAGGGCCGGCGCCCAGGCCGAGCTGAGCGCGCACCTCGCCGACGGACGGCGGATTTCCACTCTGCGATAGCAGCGCTCCAGCAGCTGAAATACAGTCAGCAGACCGGAAACCAGGGGCGAATGACGGTTTCCGGTCTGCCCTAAGATGACCGCCATGAAGACCGGGATACGTCGCAGGATGGGTGTCGAGCAGCGCCGTGAGCAGCTGATCTCGGTCGCGCTCGAGCTGTTCGGTCACCGTTCCCCGGACGACGTCTCCATCGACGAGATAGCAGCCGCGGCCGGGATCTCCCGGCCGCTCGTCTATCACTACTTCCCCGGGAAGCAGAGCCTCTACGAGGCAGCGCTCGGCCGCGCCGCGCAGGAGCTGTCGGCCCTCTTCGAAGAGCCCCGCGAAGGCCCCCTCGGCGCCCGCCTGCTGCGGGTGATGGGCCGCTTCTTCGACTACGTGGAGGAGCACGGCAATGGCTTCGCCGCCCTCATGCGCGGCGGCCCCGCGGCGGGGTCCGGCAGGACGTGCGCCATGATCGACGGGGTGCGGCGGGCCGCGTACGCCCAGCTGCTCGGCCACCTGGGCATACCCGCCCCCGGACCGCGCCTGGACCTCGCCCTGCGGTCCTGGATCTCGCTCACCGAGACCACGGCCCTGCTCTGGCTCGACGGCCGCCGCATCCCGCGCGGCGAGCTGGAGCTGCAGCTCGTCCACGCCTTCGCGGCGCTCGCGGCCGTCAGCGCCGCCCACGACGACGACATGGCGGCCGTCCTGCACCGCATCCTGGAGGACGAGCCGGTCCACGGGCCGTTCTCCGACCTCGTGAACCGGCTCGGCGGAGTGGCGCCCCAGCCCCAGCCGTCCTGACCCGCTAGCCGGCCCTGAAGACGGCGGCGGTCCGGGCCGGGACGGTGAAGGTGCCCGTCGCGGGTGCGCAGACAGCGGCCTTGACGGCCTCGTCCGCCCCGCCCGCCTGCACCGGGTGCAGGGCGCAGGGCCGGCCGGCGAGGGCCGCGATGCGCTGGTCCTGCCGCTGCGGAGTGGCGTTGAGGACGACGACCAGGCCGCCCAGGCGCATCGTGACCACGCCGGGCGTCTCGTCCGGGCCGGACAGCGGGAAGGACAGGGCCTCCTGGACGGCCCCGGCGGTCGCCAGGCCGAAGACCTTCTCGGTCGTACGGATCCGCAGCAGGTCGCGGTAGGCGGCGGAGGCCGCCTCGACCGGGCCGCAGCCGGCCTTCAGCGCCGGGTCGGCGAGGAGCGGCCGGGCGTAGTCCCACTTGGAGGCGTTGTCGCGTGCCGGGGGCAGGCCGCGGCCGAAGCCGTTGCCGGCGGCGCAGTCCCAGTGGATCGCGTTGAACCAGTCGCCGCTGTCGTAGGAGTTGCGGTCCAGCGACTTCGAGCGCAGCCGGTCCGTACCGGCCTGGGAGAGCGCCGGGCCCTGGGACAGCGCCGCCGAGGCCATCGCGAGGACCTGCATGCGGGCCCGGTCGGCGGGCGACGAGCCCTGCGGGAGTTTGAAGGCGAGCGCGTCGTAGAGGGTTTCGTTGTCGTGGGCGTCGGCGTAGGCGAGGGCGTCCCCGGGGGCGGCGGCGTAGCCGGCCGGCGAGCCGTTGTAGTCGACGTCGGCGCCGCGGACGCTGCGGCCGGCGGAGTCGGTGAAGCGGTAGCCGGCGAGGTTGCCCGTCAGACCGACCTTGATGAGGTCCTGCGCGTGCAGGAGCCGGGCGCGCTGCTCCGCAGGGGTGCCCTGCGGGGCGCCGTTGGGGTCGGTGAACAGCCCGGAGGCGAAGCCCTGGACGCGGGGGTCGGCGTCGAAGGGGCCACCGCCGCGGACGGCGTCGCGGGCCCGGTCGGAGAAGGTGGCGATGCCCGTGCCGGCCATGTTCTGCTGCGTGGCCTGGACGAAGCGCGCGTCGTTCGCGGCCTCGCCGAAGTTCCAGCCCTCGCCGTAGAGGATCACGGACTTGCCGTCGACGCCGTCCCGCGCCGGGGTCAGGGCGTCGAGGGCCTTGCGCACGGCCAGGATGTTCGCCTTGGGGTGGTGGCCCATGAGGTCGAACCGGAAGCCGTCGACCTTGTACTCCTTCGCCCACGTGACCACGGAGTCCACGACCAGCTTGCCCATCATGGCGTGCTCGGGGGCCGTGCCCGCGCAGCAGGTGGAGGTCGCGACGCCGCCGTCGTCCAGGAGGCGCTGGTAGTAGCCGGGCACGATGCGGTCGAGGACGGACTTGTCGTCCTGGCCGGAGGCGGCGGTGTGGTTGTAGACGACGTCCATGACGGTGCGCAGCCCGGCACCGGCCAGCCCCTGGACCATCCGCCGGAATTCGAGGGTGCGGCCGGGGCCGTCCGGGTCGGAGGCGTAGGAGCCCTCGGGGACGGTGTAGTGCAGCGGGTCGTAGCCCCAGTTGTACGCGTCGCGCGCGGCGGCCTTGCCGGTGCAGTCCTGCTGGCGGTCGGAGTCGGCGGGGAGCGCGGCGAGGTCGCAGGGCGGGGTCGCCTGGTCGGCGCGCCGCTCGGGGACGGTCGCGAAGTCGAAGGCCGGGAGGAGATGGACGTAGGAGGTGCCGGCGCCGGCGAGCGACGTCAAGTGCCGCATGCCGGGCGAGGAACGGTCGGTGAAGGCGAGGTAGCCGCCCTTCGGGGAGAAGTCCCGGATGTGCAGTTCCTGGATCTGCGCGTCGCGCAGCGGAACGGCCTCCGGCTTGCGGAGGCCGCGCCAGCCCGCCGGGGCCAGGGCCGGGTCCGCGAGGTCGGTGACGAGGCTGCGGGCCGAGTCCGCGGTCAGAGCGGTGGAGTACGGGTCCGTGACGCGGTTGGTGACCACCTTGCCGGCGGCCGGGGCGTGGACGGTGACGGCGTAGCGGTACGGCTTGCCGGTCCAGTCGCGGCTGCCCGTCGCACTCCAGACGCCGCTCGCGTCGTCGCGGTGCATCGGCACGGTGCGGCCGTCGAGTTCGAGCGCCACCCGGCGGGCCGTCGGGGCCCAGACGGAGAGCGTGGGGCGGCCGTCGCGGAAGGACGGGCCGAGGGCCGCCTTGCCGGCGGCGGACGCGTACAGGTCGTCGAGCACGCCGGGTATCTGGACGCCGGTGGCGACGTCACCGGCGACGGCCGTGAGGGCGCCCTTGAGCGCGGCCCGCTCCTGACCGGGGGTCGCGCTGACGCGGTAGGCGTCGTATCCGGCGAGGTGGGGGTACTTCGTGCGTTGGGCGGGGGTGAGGCCGCCGGGGGTTGCCGTCAGCTCGAAGCGGCCTCTGTCGTGGACGAGGTGGTGGGGGCGGGACGGGTCTCCCAGGCCCTTGGGCCATGCGACCGTGGTGCGGTCGATCCACTGGACCTTTGCCCCCGCGGGGGGCGGGGGTTCGGCGTGGGCGACGCCGGACCCGGCCAGGGGGAGGGCGATGGCGGCCGCCACGAGTGCGGCTAGGCGTTTCACGGAAAGCTGCTCCTTTGGCTGAGGTCAAAGACAGAGCTCTCCCCTGACCCTCCCCCAGAGGGGGCACCCCCACTTCCCGTAACCGGGGCTCCGCCCCGGACCCCGTTGGCCTCAAACGCCGGCCGGGCTGGATTGTGGGGGTCTGGGGGCTTGCCCCAGTTACGGGAAGGGGCGGGTAGGGGAAAAATCAACCGCACGCACGCGCCCCGACATGCAACGCCAGCGCCGTGTTGGACGCCACCGTGGCCGTGAAGCGGCCGTCGGAGCCCACCGTCACCCGTCGCCGGCTCTGCACGTCGCAGTAGTCGCCGCCCGGCAGGCCGGTCTCGAAGGTGCGCGTCAGCGCGGACTTCTCGTGGTTGACCACCACATAGCCCTTGTCGCCGCGCCCGAAGGCGACGGCCTGGTAGCCGTTGTCCCACCAGTGGCCGACCGCCGCGCCCCGCACCGCATTGCGGAACCCCACCATGCTCCGGATCTCCGGCCACTTGTGCTGGCACTTCCAGCCGTCCTGCCAGCAAGCCCCCACCGCACCGCCGTTCGGCGGTCCCGCGTCGCGGTCGGTGAATTCGTAGCCGGAGTGGACGTCGGGCGAGCCGTAGGGCCAGGCGAGCATGAAGACGCCGGCGAGGGTGTAGTCGGCGCCGTCCTTGTAGCTGAGGGTGTCGCCGCCGCGTTCGGTGTCGTGGTTGTCGACGAAGACGGACGCCTGGCCGCCGGGGAGGTAGCCCCAGCCTTCGCCGTAGTTCTTGAGGTAGGCCAGCCGTTCGTGCCGGAAGACCCGCTTGAGGTCGCGCGCGTAGCGGAACTCCTGGACGTCGCCGGTGCCGAGGTACTCCTCGGGCCGGACGGCCTCGCCCTCGCCGTGGATGGTCTCCTGCTTCCAGTGGACGCCGCTCCGGCTCAGCCGGGACTTGATGGCCGCGAGGTCGGCTGCGGGGATGTGCTTGGCGGCGTCGATGCGGAAGCCGTCGGCGCCGAGCGACAGCAGGTCGTTCAGGTACCGGGCGATGCGCCCGCGCACGTGCTCCTCGCCCGTGTCCAGGTCGGCGAGGCCGACGAGTTCGCAGTCCTGGACGTTGCGGCGGTCGCGGTAGTCGCTGACGACGCCGGTGCAGTCGTCCATGTCCTGGCGCTGGTACGTGCCGGGGTAGTCGTACTTCGTATACACGGAGCCGCCGGTTCCGGTGCCGGATCCGGCGGACATGTGGTTGACGACGGCGTCGACGACGACCTTGACGCCCGCGTCATGGCAGGAATTCACCATGTTCACGAAGGCGGACCTGTCCCCCAGCCGGCCCGCGATCGCGTAGCTCACCGGCTGGTACGAGGTCCACCACTGCGGCCCCTGCACGTGTTCCTGCGGCGGGGAGACCTGGACGTAGCCGTAACCGGCCGGGCCGAGGGCGTCCTTGCACTCCTTCGCGACCGCGTCGTACTTCCACTCGAAGAGGACGGCCGTGACGTCCTTGCCGCCGGGCGCGGCGGCCTCCGCCCGGGGGGCACAGACCGTGACGGCAGCTGCCAGGGCAAAAGCCGCAGAAAGGGTCCTTCGGGCTGTCGCAGACATGCGGAGCTCCTGGGGGTGGGGGATGTGCAGCAATGAAGGTTCTTGCGCAAGCCGTTCGCAAGCCAACCGGAACCTGCTGCGCACGAGACCGTACGAGCCGGGTAACGGCCGGTCAACCCCTAGGACACGAGACGGTTACCACCGAGAAATCTCGCCGTTTCGTTCTTGCAAACCCTTTCGCAAGAGATTGCAGCCTGTTACGTTCCTCCACAGCTCGGGGCCGCCCGCGACGGTCGGCCTCCTTCATGAGGAGATCCATATGCGAAGAGGCATATCGGTCGCTGCCGTCGTCGGTGTGCTGGCACTCACCGCGACCGCGTGCGGCGGTGACGGCGGGGGCGGGAACGACGGCGCCAAGGCGGCCAGCGACCCGGGCAGCGTGACCGGCACCGTGACCTGGTGGGACACCTCGGACGCCACCAACGAGGCGCCCGTGTTCAAGAAGCTGGTCTCGGCGTTCGAGCAGAAGTACCCCAAGATCAAGGTCGAGTACGTCAACGTGCCGTTCGACCAGGCCCAGCAGAAGTTCAAGACCGCCGCCGCCACCGGCAAGGGCGCCCCGGACGTGCTGCGCTCCGACGTCGGCTGGACGCCCGGCTTCGCCCAGCTCGGCTACCTCAAGGACCTCTCCGGCACGCCGGCGCTCGACAAGCCCGAGGACTTCCTCGAAGGTCCGCTGAAGAACGCGGCGTACCAGGGCAAGACGTACGGCGTCCCGCAGGTCACCGACACCCTCGGGCTGCTCTACAACAAGGAGCTGTTCCGGAAGGCGGGCGTCGACAAGCCCCCGGCCACCTGGCAGGAGGTCAAGGACGCCGCCCTGAAGATCAAGGAGAAGACGGGCGCGGAGGGCATCGGCCTCAGCCCCGACAGCTACTACTCGCTGCCCTTCCTCTACGGCGAGAAGAGCGACATGGTCGACGTCGCCAAGAAGAAGATCACCATCTCCTCGGCCGCGTCCCGCAAGGGCATCGAGACGGCCGTCGACCTGGTGAAGTCCGGCGCCGCGCCCAAGCCGGCCGGCACCGACGGCTACAACGCCCTCAAGACGGACTTCAAGAACGGCAAGCTGGCGATGCTGCTCGACGGCCCCTGGGCGACCAAGGAGATCTTCGGCGGCGACGCGTACAAGTCCAAGGACAACCTGGGCATCTCGGCCGTCCCGGCCGGTTCCACGGGCACCGCGGGCGCGCCGGTCGGCGGCCACAACCTGGTGGTCTACGCCGGCTCGAAGAACTTCGACGCCTCCTACCTCTTCACGCGCTTCATGACCGACGCTGCGCAGCAGGAGCAGGCCTCGACGGGCGTGGGCGTACTGCCGACGCGCAAGTCCGCCTACACCAAGGACGTCCTGGCCGACCCGGTGCGCAGCGCGTACCACCAGGCGCTGTCGAAGGCCCACCCGCGGCCCGCGATCCCGCAGGGCGGCGACCTGTTCACGGACTGGCTCCAGCACTACACGAAGATCCTCACGCTCAAGGAGGAGCCGAAGGAAGGGCTGGACGCCACGGCCAAGGCCTGGCAGTCCGCGCTCCTCAAGGACTACGGCATCGAGGAGTAGGGCCTGATGGCCACTGTCGTCACCAGGGTCCGGCGCTCCTTCGGCACCCACTGGTACGCGTGGGCGATGGTGCTGCCCGTCGTCATCGTCCTCGCGGTCCTCGTCGGCTACCCGCTGGGCAAGGGCATCTACCTGTCCTTCACCGACGCCAACGAGGCGAACGTCGCGCGCACCATCGGGGTCAACCACATCGAGGCGACCTACAAGTCGGTCGGCCTGGACAACTACTGGAAGGTGCTCTCCGGGCAGGAGGGACACTTCTACTCCCGCCTCGGCTGGACGGTGGTGTGGACCGCGTCGTGCGTGTTCCTGCACTACACGCTCGGCCTCGGGCTCGCCCTCCTGCTCAACCGGCCGATGCGGTTCCGCGCGCTGTACCGGGTGCTGCTGATCCTGCCGTGGGCGGTGCCGGCCTTCGTCGCCACCTTCTCCTGGCGGCTGATGTTCAACGAGAAGTACGGCGTGCTCAACGCCTTCCTGACGAAGCTGGGCATGGACCCGGTGGACTGGCTGGGCGACGCGACGCTGCAGAAGGTGTCGGCGGTGGCGGTGAACGTCTGGCTGGGCGTGCCGTTCATGATGGTCGCGATCCTGGGCGGGCTGCAGTCCATCCCGCGGGAGCTGCACGAGGCCGCGGAGATGGACGGCGCCACCCCCTGGCAGCGGTTCCGGCACGTGACGATGCCGGGGCTGAAGACCGTGAGCGGGACGGTGATCCTGCTCGGCGTGATCTGGACGTTCAATATGTTCCAGGTCATCTACCTGCTGATCGGGCAGGGCGCGAGCTCCGAGAGCGAGATCCTCGTGACGCACGCCTACCGGCTCGCCTTCCAGGGCGTCCGCGACTACGCGGGCTCGGCCACGTACGGCATCCTCATCCTCTCGCTGCTGCTGGTCTTCGCCGTCTTCTACCGCCGGATGCTCACCCGACAGGAGGCCGTGCGATGAGCACCGCCCAGCCCGTACGCCCCCTCCGGCACCGCCCGCGCGAGCAGCGCTCGCGCACGGCGTCGGCTGCGCTGCACACGGCGCTGGCCGCAGCGAGCCTGGTGTCGGTCTTCCCGGTCGCCTTCATCGTCTTCGTCTCGCTGCGGGGGCGCGACGGCTGGCAGGAGCCCACGCGGTTCGTGGGCTTCGACGCCTCCAACTACAGCCACATCCTCGGCGGGACGAAGTTCCTGACGTGGTTCGGCAATTCGGTGATCGTGGCGCTGGGGGCGACCGTCCTCGGCGTGCTCATCGCGGCGACCGCCGGCTACGCCGTCTCGCGGATGCGCTTCCCCGGTCACCGGCCGCTGATGTGGACCTTCCTGGTCGTTCAGATGTTCCCGATGGCGGTGCTGATCGTGCCGCTGTACAACATTCTCGGTGAGCTGGAACTCCTGGACTCCTACACCGGGCTGATCGTGACGTACTGCTCGATCTCCGTGCCGTTCTGCGCGTGGATGCTCAAGGGGTACTTCGACACCGTCCCCGTCGAGATCGACGAGGCGGGGCGGGTGGACGGGCTGACCCCCTTCGGGACGTTCTGGCGGCTCATCGTGCCGCTCGCCCGCCCGGGCCTGGCCGTGACCGGCTTCTACTCCTTCATCACCGCCTGGGGCGAGGTCGCCTTCGCCACCCAGTTCATGAGCAGCGAGGAGCACTACACCCTCGCCGTGGGCCTGCAGACGTTCGTCGGCCAGCAGAAGGCCGAGTGGGGCCTGATGGCGGCCGCGGCCGTGCTGATCACCGTCCCGGCGGCCCTGGTGTTCTTCGTCGCCCAGCGGCACCTGGTGGCCGGCCTGACCGCGGGCGGCACCAAGGGCTGACCCCACCGGCACCCGCTGACCTTGTCCGCCCGCCGTCGTTGACCCCTGGGGATCCCCTGGATCCCCCGCTTCCGCCTCCGCAACCGAATCGATAGGACGTACATGACCCAGGACCTCGCGCCCTCCGTCCGCCCGGCCGCCGCCGCCCCGTCCGAGGCCGTATCCGAGGGATGGTGGCGCAGCGCCGTCATCTACCAGGTGTACGTGCGCTCGTTCGCCGACAGCGACGGCGACGGCATCGGCGACCTGCGAGGGATCCGCGACCGCCTGCCGTACCTGGCCGAGCTGGGCGTGGACGCGGTGTGGCTCACGCCGTTCTACGCCTCGCCGCAGGCGGACGGCGGCTACGACGTCGCGGACTACCGGGCCGTGGACCCGCTGTTCGGGGACCTGTCCGACGCGGACGACCTGGTGCGGGAGGCGCACCGGCTGGGCCTGCGGGTGATCGTCGACATCGTGCCCAACCACACCTCCGACCAGCACGCCTGGTTCCGGGCGGCCCTCGCCGACAGAGAGGGCGGTCCGGCGCGGGAGCGCTACCACTTCCGGCCGGGCCGCGGCGCGTCCGGGGAACTGCCGCCCAACGACTGGGAGTCGGTCTTCGGCGGCCCGGCGTGGACGCGCACGGCGCGCCCGGACGGCACGCCCGGCGAGTGGTATCTGCACCTGTTCGCGCCGGAGCAGCCCGACCTCAACTGGGACGACCGGGAGGTCCGCGAGGAGTTCGAGTCCGTGCTGCGGTTCTGGCTGGACCTGGGCGTGGACGGCTTCCGCATCGACGTCGCGCACGGCATGGTCAAGGCGCCGGGGCTGCCGGACATCGGGCTGAGCGAGCAGGCGAAGCTCATCGGGGCCCAGGTGCTGCCGTTCTTCGACCAGGACGGGGTGCACGAGATCCACCGCGCCTGGCGGCGGCTGCTGGACTCCTACCCGGGCGAGCGGATCGGCGTGGCGGAGGCGTGGGCGCCGACCTCGGAGCGGCTCGCGCTGTACGTGCGCCCGGACGAGCTGCACCAGGCGTTCAACTTCCAGTTCCTGACCTGCGACTGGGGCGCCGGCGCGATGCGCACGGTGATCGACGACTCGCTGGCGGCGACCCGCTCGGTGGGCGCGCCCACGACCTGGGTGCTCTCCAACCACGACGTGGTGCGGCACACCACGCGCTACGGCGGCGGGGAGCGGGGACTCGCGCGGGCGCGGGCGGCCGCGCTGCTGATGCTGGCCCTGCCGGGCTCGGCGTACGTCTACCAGGGCGAGGAGCTGGGCCTGCCGGAGGTCGTGGACCTGCCGGACGAGGTGCGCCAGGACCCGGCGTTCTTCCGCGGCGACGGGCAGGACGGCACGCGCGACGGCTGCCGGGTGCCGATCCCGTGGTCGGGCGGGGCCGCGCCGTACGGCTTCGGGCCGGGCGGCAGCTGGCTGCCGCAGCCGGAGCAGTGGGCGGAGCTGTCGGTGGCGGCGCAGTCCGGGGACCCGCGCTCGACGCTGGAGCTCTACCGCTCGGCTCTGGCCCTGCGCCACGAGCTGCCGGGGCTGGGCGACGGGGAGATGACGTGGCTGGAGGCGCCCGAGGGCGTGCTGGCCTTCGCCCGGCCGGGCCTGGTGTGCACGCTGAACACGCGCGACGAGGAGGTCGGGATGCCGGTGCCGGGCCGCCCGGTGCTGGCCACGGCCGCCTTGGAATTCACCGGTGGTACGGTCCGTATCCCCTCTGATTCATGTGTTTGGTGGGCAGTCTGAAATGCGACCGGTAAGGTCCAGTCCTGTGACCGCACGGCTGGCCGATATCGCAGCCCAAGCGGGTGTCAGCGAAGCAACCGTCAGCCGGGTACTCAACGGGAAGCCGGGGGTCGCCGCCTCCACCCGCGAGTCCGTGCTGGCCGCGCTCGACGTCCTGGGCTACGAGCGCCCCGTGCGGCTGCGGCAGCGCAGCGCGGGCCTGGTCGGGCTGATCACGCCCGAGCTGGACAACCCCATATTCCCGGCCTTCGCGCAGGTGATCGGCCAGGCCCTGACGCGCCAGGGCTACACCCCGGTGCTGGCCACGCAGACGCCCGGCGGCTCCACGGAGGACGAGCTCACGGAGATGCTCGTCGACCGCGGGGTCTCCGGCATCATTTTCGTCTCCGGGCTGCACGCCGACACCTCGGCGGACATGCAGCGCTACGAGCGGCTGCGGGCCCAGGGCGTGCCGTTCGTGCTGATCAACGGCTTCTCGTCGAAGGTGCGGGCGCCGTTCGTCTCGCCGGACGACCGGGCCGCGGTGCGGCTGGCCGTCACCCATTTGGCCGCACTGGGGCACCGGCGGATCGGCCTGGCGCTGGGCCCGCGCCGGTACGTGCCGGTGCAGCGCAAGATCGAGGGGTTCCTGCGCAGCATGCGTGAGGAGCTGGGCCTGGCGGAGGCCGAGGCCGAGCAGCTGGTGCAGCACTCGCTGTTCACGCTGGAGGGCGGTCAGGCGGCGGCAGCGGCGCTCATCGAGCGCGGCTGCACGGCCGTGGTGTGCGCGAGCGACATGATGGCGCTGGGCGTGATCCGGGCGGCCCGTCAGCACGGTCTGGAGGTCCCGCGCGACGTCTCGGTCGTGGGCTTCGACGACTCGCCGCTCATCGCCTTCACGGACCCGCCGCTGACGACGATCCGGCAGCCGGTGCAGTCGATGGGGCAGGCCGCGGTGCGCGCGCTGCTGGAGGAGATCGGCGGCACTCCGGCGCCGCACAGCGAGTTCGTCTTCCTCCCCGAACTGGTGGTTCGGGGTTCAACCGCATCGGTCCCGGAAACCCGGCCGAAAGCGGGCGAAGACCAGACTTGGGGATGATCTGCCGCAGGCCGGTTTCTGGCAGACTGTTTCCCTATGGGTGAAGCGACGGCAAGGACACTGGAAGGCCGGACGGCCGCCCCGCCACCCACCGAGGAGCGCGCGGACAGGCCGTCGGCGGATCGTGCCACTCAGCAGCGGACCGGCCTGCGGAGGCTTCGTGCTCCGCGCAGGCCGCGTCTGTGGTTCGAGGTGCTGCTGATCGCGGTGAGTTACTGGACGTACTCCCTGGTGCGCAACGCCGTTCCCGAGCAGCGGACGGCCGCCCTCCGCAATGCGGACTGGATATGGCAGGCCGAGCACACACTGCAGATCGCCGTGGAGAATTCGATCAACCACGCGGTGAATTCGGTGACGTGGCTGATCGTGGGCATGAACTACTACTACGCCACCTTGCACTTCGTGCTGACGATCGGTGTGCTGGTGTGGCTGTACCGATGGCATCCAGGCCGGTATTCCGCCGCCCGGCTGGTCCTCTTCGCCACCACGGCCGTGGCGTTGCTCGGCTATTACCTCTTCCCGCTGGCCCCGCCCCGGCTGATGCTGGGCGAGAGCTTCGTCGACACCGTCGTGGTGCACCACACCTGGGGCTCCATGGCCTCCGGCAACCTGGCCGACATGTCCAACCAGTACGCGGCGATGCCGTCGATGCACATCGGCTGGTCCACCTGGTGCGGCGTCATCATCGCCATGGTGGCGCGGCCGGTGTGGGCGAAGGTCCTCGGCCTGCTGTATCCGGTCGCCACGCTGGTGGTCATCGTGGCCACGGCCAACCACTTCTGGCTCGACGCCGTGGGGGGCCTGCTCTGCCTCTCCTTCGGCTTCGCCGTCTCCTTCGCATGGTTCGGGGCGACGCCCGGCCGGCTGGAACGGCGCGTGGCGTAGCTTCGCCGGGGGCCCGGCGGCCGCGGCTCCGGGCCGCGGCTCACGCCCCGTAGAACAGCTCGTCCACCACGGCGCGGGCGCGCCGCGTCGTCCGCCGGTACTCGTCGAGCATGTCCCCCACGTGGCCCGGCTCGTAGCCGAGGTAGCGGCCCACGGCCGCCAGCTCCCGCGGCTCCGTGGGGAAGGTGTCCCCGGACCGGCCGCGCACGAGCATGACCGCGTTGCGCACGCTCGTCGCGAGAACCCACGCGTCATCCAGGATGGCAGCCGCCTCCGTGCTCAGCAGCTCGGCGGCGCGGGCCGCGGCGAGCGCCTTGCGGGTGCGGGTCGTGCGCAGCCCGGGCTCGGCCCAGGCGTGCCGCAGCTGCAGCAGCTGGACGGTCCACTCCACGTCCGACAGGCCGCCGCGCCCGAGCTTGGTGTGGGTCGTGGGGTCCGCGCCGCGCGGCAGGCGCTCGCGCTCCATACGGGCCTTGAGCCGCCGGATCTCACGCACGGCGTCCTCGCCCAGGCCCTCGGCGGGGTAGCGCAGGGGGTCGATCAGGTCGATGAACCGCTGCCCCAGCTCGGCGTCGCCCGCAACCGGCTTGGCGCGCAGCAGCGCCTGGCTCTCCCACACCAGCGACCAGCGCCGGTAGTAGGCGGCGTACGAGGCGAGGCTGCGCACGATGGGGCCCGACTTGCCCTCGGGGCGCAGGTCCGCGTCGATGTGCAGGGGCGGATCGGTCGTGGGAAGTTGGAGGAGGCGGCGCATCTCCCCCGCGACGGCGAAGGCCGCCTTGGCCGCCTCCTCGTCGGAGACGCCCTCGCGGGGCTCGTGCACGAAGAGCACGTCGGCGTCCGAGCCGTAGCCCTGCTCGTGGCCGCCGAAGCGGCCCATGCCGATGACGGCGAAGCGCGTCGGCAGGGTGTCGCCCCACTCGGCGCGCACCGCGGCGCGCAGGGCGCCCGCGACGGCGGCGGCGTTGAGGTCGGAGACGGCGTCGCCGACGGTGTCGACCCGGACGTGGGGGTCGCGCTCGCCGTTGGGCGCGCCCGCGCCCTGGGAGCCGTTGCGCTGCCCGTAGGCCCCGATGATGTCCGCGGCGGCGGTGCGGAACAGCTCGCGGCGGCGGACCCCGCGGACGGCGACGATCGCGGCCTCGGCGTCCCCGGAGCGGTTGACGGCGGCCAGCGTCTCCTGTTCGAGGGCCTCCCGGCCGCGCGGGCGCAGGCCCTCGGGGTCGCCGAGCAGGGCCACGGCCTCGGGGGCGCGCAGCAGCAGGTCGGGGGCGAGGCGGCCGGCGGAGAGCACGCGGGCGAGGTTCTCGGCGGCGGCGCCCTCGTCTCGCAGCAGCCGCAGGTACCAGGGGGTGCGGCCGAGGGCGTCGGAGACCTTGTGGAAGTTGAGCAGGCCGGCGTCGGGGTCGGCGGAGTCGGCGAACCAGCCGAGCAGGACGGGCAGCAGGGTGCGCTGGATGGCGGCCTTGCGGGACACGCCCGAGGCGAGCGCCTCCAGGTGGCGCAGGGCGGCGGCGGGGTCGGCGTAGCCGAGGGCCTGCAGGCGGTTGCCCGCCTCCTTGGCGCTGAGCCGGATCTCGCCGGGCTCCAGCTGGGCGACGGCGTCCAGCAGCGGCCGGTAGAAGAGCTTCTCGTGCAGCCGGCGCACCTCGCGCGCGTGCCGCTTCCACTCGCGGCCGAGACCGTCGACCGGCTCCGTGCCCGGCGGCCACGAAAGGACGCGGGCGAGGGAGCGGCCGAGGCGGCGCTGGTCGGCCTCGGCCTCCGGCATCAGGTGCGTGCGGCGCAGGCGGTGGAGCTGGATGTGGTGCTCCATCGTGCGCAGGAAGCGGTAGGCGGCGTCGAACGCGGCGGCGTCGGAGCGGCCCACGTAGCCGCCCGCGGCCAGGGCGGTCAGGGCGTCGAGGGTGCCGGGGGCGCGCAGCGTGGCGTCGCCGCGGCCGTGGACGAGCTGCAGCAGCTGCACGGCGAACTCGACGTCGCGCAGGCCGCCCGGGCCCAGCTTGAGCTCGCGGTCGACCTGGCCGGCGGGGATGGAGGCGATGACGCGGCGGCGCATCTGCTGCACGTCGGACACGAAGTTCTCGCGCTCGGCGGCCTGCCACACCAGGGGGGCGACGGCGTCCGCGTAGGCCTGCCCCAGGGCGAGGTCGCCGGCGACCGGGCGGGCCTTGAGGAGGGCCTGGAACTCCCAGGTCTTGGCCCAGCGTTGGTAGTAGGCGAGGTGGCTGGAGAGGGTGCGCACGAGGGGGCCGTTGCGGCCCTCGGGCCGCAGGTTGGCGTCCACGGGCCAGATGGTGCCCTCGGGTGTGACGTCGGAGCAGACGCGCATCATCCGGGAGGCCAGGCGCGTGGCGGCCTGCAGGGCGGGGCCCTCGGCCGTCCCCTCCTTCGCCTCCGCCACGAAGACGACGTCCACGTCCGAGACGTAATTGAGCTCGCCGCCGCCGCACTTGCCCATGCCGATGACCGCGAGCCGGCAGGCCGCGGCGTCCCCGGGCTGCTCCTCGGCGGCGATGCCGAGGGCGGCGCGCAGGGTGACGGTGGCCAGGTCCGCGAGCTCGGCGGCGGTCTGCGCCACGTCGGTGGTGCCGCACACGTCCCGCGCGGCGATGGTCAGCAGGCAGCGGCGGTAGGCGGCGCGCAGGGCGTCCGCGGCGTCCAGCCCGGCCTCCCGGCCGCCGCGCGCGCCACCGGCCAGCGCCTTTTCGAACTCCGGTACGCCGGGGTTGAGATCGGCCGCCTCGTAGGTGACGAGCGCGTGCCAGTCGCCGGGGTGGCGGGCGAGGTGGTCGCCGAGCGCCTCGGAGGCGCCGAGGACCCCGAGCAGCCGGTCGCGCAGCGGCTTGGCGGTGACGAGCGTGTCCATCAGGGCCTGCCGGTCGCCGTCCTCGCGGGCGTCCAGCGCCTCCGCGAGCCGCACGAGGCCGTGCAGCGCGAGGTCGGGATCGGCGGTGGCGCCGAGGGCGTCGAGCAGGACGGGGTCGGTGCGTCTCGCCACGAGCGCCGGAGCCTCCAGCCGCCGCTCGGCGGCCGCCGGATCGGTGAAGCCGTACTTCAGCAGCCGGGTGTACGAGCTGCTGCGACGCCCTTCAGGCAGTGTCATCGGCACCTCTCGCTCGCGCGCTGCGGCCATGATAGCCGCGGGACCTCACGGCCCCGCGGCCCCGCGGCCCCGGACGCCGCCTACAGCACCGGCAGCATCTTGCGCAGCTCGAACGCCGTGACCTCCGAGCGGTACTCCTCCCACTCCTGCTTCTTGTTGCGCAGGAAGAAGTCGAAGACGTGCTCGCCGAGGGTCTCGGCCACCAGTTCGCTGCGCTCCATCAGCTCGATGGCCTCGCCGAGGTTCTGCGGCAGGGGCTCGATGCCCATGGCGCGGCGCTCGGAGTCGGACAGCGCCCACACGTCGTCGTCGGCGCCGGCCGGGAGCTCGTAGCCCTCCTCGATGCCCTTGAGGCCCGCGGCCAGCAGGACCGCGTAGGTCAGGTAGGGGTTGGCTCCGGAGTCGATGGAGCGGACCTCCACGCGCGTCGACCCGGTCTTGCCGGGCTTGTACATGGGGACGCGGATGAGCGCGGAGCGGTTGTTGTGGCCCCAGCAGATGTACGAGGGGGCCTCGCCGCCGGCGCCCGCGGTGCGCTTCGAGCCGCCCCAGATGCGCTTGTAGGAGTTGACCCACTGGTTGGTGACGGCGGAGGTCTCCGCGGCGTGCCGGAGCAGGCCGGCGATGAAGGACCGGCCGACCTTGGAGAGCTGGTACTCGGCGCCGGACTCGTAGAAGGCGTTGCGGTCGCCCTCGAAGAGGGAGAGGTGGGTGTGCATGCCCGAGCCGGGGTACTCGGAGAACGGCTTGGGCATGAACGTGGCCTGCACGCCCTGCTCCAGCGCGACCTGCTTCATCACGAGCCGGAAGGTCATGATGTTGTCGGCGGTGGAGAGCGCGTCGGCGTAGCGCAGGTCGATCTCCTGCTGGCCGGGGGCGCCCTCGTGGTGGCTGAACTCGACCGAGATGCCCATCGATTCGAGCATGGTGATCGCCTGGCGGCGGAAGTCCATGCCCACGTTCTGCGGGGTGTGGTCGAAGTAGCCGGAGGAGTCGGCGGGCACCGGGCGGGTGCCGTCCACCGGCTTGTCCTTGAGCAGGAAGAACTCGATCTCGGGGTGGGTGTAGAAGGTGAAGCCGAGGTCGGAGGTCTTGGCGAGGATGCGCTTGAGGACGTAGCGCGGGTCCGCGTAGGAGGGCGAGCCGTCGGGCATGAGGATGTCGCAGAACATCCGGGCGGTGCCGGGGGCCTCGGCGCGCCAGGGCAGGATCTGGAAGGTGCCCGGATCCGGCTTGGCGATCATGTCGGACTCGTAGACGCGCGCGAAGCCCTCGATCGCGGAGCCGTCGAAGCCGATGCCCTCGTCGAAGGCCTGCTCCAGCTCGGCGGGGGCGACGGCCACGGACTTCAGATAGCCCAGCACGTCGGTGAACCACAGCCGCACGAAGCGGATGTCGCGCTCTTCCAGAGTGCGGAGCACGAACTCCTGCTGCTTATCCATAGCTACCCATCCTCGCTGGTCAGGCCGCCCCTTCCCAAGCCGCGGGGCACGTCGGGGGGCATAGAGCATCCCACCACATGATGTCGGGCGCGTTGCATGCGTGAGTCCGAACGCGAAGTCCGGGTGCCCGGGATGCCCCCACCCCCATAGTGCCTGCTCACCCGCCGGTGCCGCACGGCCGGGCCGCCCGCCGGGCCGCGTCCGGCCCGCGCTCCGAGAGCCGCATCAGCAGCCGCCGGGGGTACTGCACCGTGGCCAGGGGTCGCGGACGGGTGTCCGTGCCGGGTGCGCACTCCATCCGCCAGCGGTGGCACAGGGTGGCCAGGGTGAGCGTCGCCTCGGTCATGGCGTAGACGTCTCCGACGCAC
The DNA here is from genome assembly GCF_036961605.1 of Streptomyces sp. KLMMK. Classification (NCBI taxonomy): domain Bacteria; kingdom Bacillati; phylum Actinomycetota; class Actinomycetes; order Kitasatosporales; family Streptomycetaceae; genus Streptomyces; species Streptomyces sp. KLMMK. The sequence goes on along the minus strand of NZ_JBAMDC010000108.1, from coordinate 1,794 downwards.
TTGCGGGCGCCGACGCCGAAGATCGCGAAGCCGTCGCGGGGCGGCCGCCCGGGCTGGTCCGCGGGCCAGCGGGCGGGGCGGAACTCCGCCGGGCACAGGTGCACGGCCGGGCTGTGGTGGACGACCGGCGGGCTGACGACGATCGTGGTCCCGGGCGGCAGCCGCCGGCCGGCCAGCTCCACCGGGGCCGTCGTGACACGGGTGAACAGCCAGGCGGGCGGGTAGAGGCGCAGCGATTCGGTGACGACCTGGCCCGTGCGGGGCAGGTGCGGAAGGTCGGCGGGCATCACGGCGCGGTCGCCGAGGACGGCGTCGAGTTCGGCGTGCAGCTCCCGGGCGGCCTCCGGGTGCCGGGCCAGGGCGTACAGCGACCAGGTCAGGGCCGCGGCCACGGTCTCCGAACCGCCGAAGACCATCGTGGTCACCTGATCGTGGATCTCGGCGTCGGTCAGTCCCCCGCGGCCGCCCTCCTCCCGGGCGGCGATCAAGGTGGACAGCAGGTCGCCGTGGTCCTGCCCGCCGCGCCGGTACGCGGTGACGAGGCGGTCCACCGTGCCGTGCAGGTCGGCGAGGGCCCGCGCGTAGCGGCGGTTCGCGGGCAGGGGCAGACGCTGGACCGGACCGGGCACGAACATCCGCCGGAAGAGCCCGCCGAGCGCGACGCGGAAGGAGTCCTGGAGGCGGGCCACCTCCTCCTCGGCCAGGTGGGCCGAGAAGAGGGTGCGGGTGACGGTGCGCAGGGCGAGCCCGAACATGGCGGGGAAGACGTCGACGACCCGGCCGCCGGACCAGGACGCGGACAGCCGGGCGGCCTCGTCGGCCATCACCTCCGCGTAGCCCTCCAGGCGGGTGCGGTGGAACGACGGCTGGACCAGCCGCCGCTGGCGGCGGTGGTCCCGGTGCTCGCAGCTGCCCAGGCCGTTGCCGACCACGTCGCGGAACCGGGTGAAGAACGCCCCTCCCTTGTCGAAGGTCCGGTCGTCGAAGAGCACCTGCCGCAGGAGGTCGGGATGGCAGGGGACGTAGGCCGGGACGGAGCCCAGGCGGATCTCCACCAGGTCGCCGTGCGCGGGCAGGGAACGGAGGAAGTCGAGGGGCCTGCGCATCAGCGGCCAGGCATGGCCGACGAGCGGCAGGGCCCCGGGGGCGGTTCCGGACACGTACGTGGCGGGCATGGCGGTCCCTCAATCGGTGGTGCACCGAACGCGCCACGAGGTTTTCCGCCGCGATGGGGCTTAAAACCCCGGCTTTCTCCGGTTTGACGGCTCCTGAACGCCGGGGGCGGGGCGGGTGGACACGGGATGGAGGGGCCGGTTCCGTACGCTCGGCCCCCACCCGCGGGGGGCCGCTTGCCTGCGGCGGACGGGAACGGCCCGGCCGATGTCCGTCCGCCGCGGCGGGTCAGGAGCGGTCCGGCTGCCGGAAGCGGGTCGGCGGGGTCGCCAGGATCGCCGTCGCCACCGACTGCGGGCGGTCGTACATCAGCAGGTGGCCCGCTGGGGCCACCGCCTCGAAGCGGCCGTCGAGGCGCTCGGCGAGCGCCCGCTGCCGCTCCAGCCAGCGGCGTTCCAGCCAGGAGCCGGTGCCCGGGGAGGCCGCGAGGACGCTCACGGGCACGGGCGGCATGGGCCGGCTCTCGCGCAGGGCGTCCAGCTCGGCGGCCACGTCGCGGTAGCGGGCGTTCTCCATCAGCAGGGCGCGCACCACCCGCCCCGTGCCGTACGTGCGCCGCACCAGGTCGGCAGGGGCGGGGTCCTGGCGGTTGACGGAGGAGACGCGGACGGTGAGCCGGCG
>NZ_JBAMDC010000107.1:0-18928 GCF_036961605.1 Streptomyces sp. KLMMK | reverse complement strand
GGTGGTGAACGCCGACCTGGCCGGGGTCACCGCCGAAGTCGTCGGCGCCGACCGCGCCGCGCTCCGCGCACTTCCGGAGTGGTTCCGCCAGGCCCGGGCGGCGCCGGCCCCCGGGGTCGTGGACCGGCTGCGCGCCGGGTGCCTGACCCGGCTGTCCTCGCCGCGTGAGCGCGGTTCCGACGACGTGCGGCGCGCGTTGTTCGGCAGCCGTCACCGTTACGGGATCGTCCACGGCGAACGCGTCCGCGCCGTGCAGGAGGCCGGTGACCGCGAGTTGTCGGCGGCGGCGGACGAACTGCTCGCGGAGCGCCCGGCGGCACCCGTCCCGGACGGTGCGTCCGCCGCCACCGCCCGGTTCCCCCGCGGCGAGCGCAGGTCGGTGAGCATCGCGGGATCCGGCGCCTGCTGCCTCCTCGGTACACCGGGCGTGCCCCTCGGCTCGGCGGAGAAGTTCCCGCTGCACGTCGCCTGGGCGCTGCTCGGCGGCAGGGAGGGGCTGCTCGACCGGCGGCTGCGGCGGGAGCGGGGGCTGACCTACTCGCTGGCGGCCTTCAGCCGGGAACTCGCCGAGGGCGGTTACGGGATGTGCTTCGCCGCCTGCCGTCCCGGCGCGCTGGACGAGGTGGCCGGGTGCGTGGCGGAGACCCTGGGCGCACTGGGCGGCGGCGCCGTCGCCCCGGACCTGCTGCGGTCGGCGAAGGAACGGCTGGTCGTCCAGTGGCACCGGGCCGCACAGGCGGAGCGCGGGCGGGCCGAACGGATCGCCGGCTACGCGGCCGCCGGGCTCGGGCCCGCCGACTTCGCCGCCTATCCCGCCGGGATCGCCGCCGTGACGGCCGAGGACGTGCGGGCAGCGGCCGCGGCCTTCCTGTGCCCGGTCGCGGCGCTGGAGCTCAGGATGGTGCCGGCAGCCGGGCGGTGACGGAGCACGGCCCGGCCGCCGCGGCCGGTCAGGCGAGCCCGAGGGCGGAGGCCCGCTCGACGGCCTCCAGGCGGCTGCGGGCCCCGAACTTCGCGAGCAGGTGGCGCACGTGGTATTCGACGGTGTTCTCGGTGACGTGCAGGGCGTGGGCGATGTCCTGGTTGCGCAGGCCGCGCCGGAGCAGGTCGAGCACCTCGTGCTCGCGCTGGGTGAGGTGCGGCGTCGGTCCGGCGGATCGTTCCTGCAGGACCTGGAAGATGCTGCGGTCGGTGACGTTGATCCCGAGGTCCCGGGCGGACCGGATCGCCTCGGCCATCCGGTCGAGGCCGACGGTGTCCTCCAGGTAGACCCGGCAGCCGCGGCGCAGCCAGCGCTCGCACCGGCGCCAGTCACGGCGCGGGCCCAGGATCGCCAGGTTCAGGTCCTCGCGGACGGCCTTCGCACGACCGAACGCGCGGTGAATCTCACTGTCGTCGATTTTCTCTCCCACGAGCATCCAATCGGCCTGTACCGAATGGATGGTCGGAGCCAGCAGGTCGGAATCCGAGCATGGGTGAATTTCGACGTTCTCATGCTGGATGGTCGTCGGAGGCAATCGTGCCGCGGCTTCCCACCAGCCTAAGAGGACGACGGTACAGTCCTGCTGGTCCAGAGCGGCAAGGCGCGAATGAGACACATCAATCGTCATAGTCCCGTCCGATGCGGAAAGTTGGGGACTTGAGCATTGGCCAGACTCGATCGGACATCGATGTAAACACACGATGTGTGGCAGCTGTCAAGGTTTTGTGCGATCGATGCCGGATTTTTTCCCTTGGTGTCCGGGATTCCGTTAATCCCCCCTGGGGAAAACCGTGGGAACCCGCGGCCTCAGGGCGTTTCCGCGGGGCCCGCGGTCTGCTGCGCCTCAAGGGCTCTTCTGATCATTCTCAGCTCGTCCCGCACGTCCTCCAGGGCGTCGGCGATGCGGTCGAGCGGGGCCGGGGCGGCTTCGGGGGAGGGGGGTGCGGTGGGGGCGGGGGAGCCGTCGCCGCCCGCGGGCACCACGTATCCGGCGAGGCCCATGAGCTCCCAGTAGTCCAGGCCGAGCACCTGCGACAACCGGTGCAGCACACGCGGCGACGGTGTGCCGACGTAGCCGTTCTCCAGTTTGAACAGATAGCCGGAGGAGATCTCCGCCTGGGCGGACGCCGTCTGCGTCGACAGGTTCCGCGTCTCCCGCGCTGCCCTGATGTGGTCCCCCATGAGCCGGGTCGGCCGGGGCGGCTGTTGCTTGGTCACATTCACTATGGTAGTCAGATTCACTATGGAGTTCAATCGCAAGGAGCCGGTCCGCGGCACCGGGAAGCCGGCCCGCAGCAGCGCGGCGCTGACCGTCGCCTCCCTGGGCCTGGCCACCGACGCCCTGGTGTACGGCATGGCGGTGCCCGTGCTCCCGAAGCTCGCCTCCGAACACGGCACCCGCCCGCTCGGCGTGGGCCTGATGTTCGCCGTCTACGCGGGTGCGCTGGTGGCGGCCACGCCCGCCGCCGGGTTATGGGTGGACCGCCGGGGCAACCGCAGGCCGCTGCTGGCCGGGGTGGCCGGCCTGGTCGCGGCCACCGTGCTGTTCGCGTTCGTCCGCGACCCCACCCTGCTCATCGTGGCCAGGGCGCTGCAGGGCGCGGCGGCAGGCGTGGTCTGGACGGCGGGCCTGGCGCTCGTGGCGGCCACGCACTCCCCGCAGGAGCGCGGGAAGGCGATGGGCGTCGCCCTGTCGTCGTTCGCGGTCGGCACGCTCGTCGGGCCGCCCCTGGGCGGCCTGCTGGCCGACTGGCTGGACCCGCGCGCGCCCTTCCTGCTCGCCGCCGCGATCGCGCTGGCCGACGGCGTCGCCCGCTGGTTCCTCGTACCGCCGGACACCGTCCGCGAGCGGCGCGGCAGGCTCGCGGAGATCCGCGGCCGGCACGGCCTGGTCCAGGTCGTGCTCCTCACCGCGACGGGCGCCGCGCTGATCGCGTTCCTGGAGCCCGTCCTGCCGCTGCACCTGTTCACTACGGAGAATGCAGGTCCCGGGGCGGTCGGCGTGGTCTTCGGCGTGGCGGGCGTCGCCGCCGCCGTGGCGCCCCCGCTCGCCGGAGCCGCCCTGCGCCGGGTGGCGCCGGGACCGGTCGCGGCGGCGGGCTGCCTGCTGGCCGCCGTGGCGATGCTCGCGCTCGGCGGGCTGCACGGCGTGGTGCCGATCGCCGCCGGGCTGGCCGTGGTCACGATCGGCGCGTCGCTGGTCCTCACCCCGACCGTCACCGTCATGTCGGAGATCGCCGAGGAGCGGCAGCCCCCGGCGTACGGGTCCGTGTACGCCCTCTACACGCTCGCCTACACGGGCGGGCTCACCGTGGCTCCGCTGGGCGCCGGGTGGAGCATGCAGTCCCTGGGCTTCGGCGGTGCCACCCGGGTGGCGGCCGGCGTGGCGGTCGCCGTGGCCGCGCTGCTCCTGTGGTGGAGCCGGAGCCGGAGCCGGCGTCGCCCGGCCGGGCCCCGGGCGGGCACGGAAACACCATCTGGAATTCACGAATCCACCTGATTCTTCCCGGCCGCCCCGGTTTCGCTGTGTCTTAACTACGGAATTCCGTGGCGTGAAAAATATGCGCGCCCTCGTAGGGTCGTGAACGACAGTCCGCCCCAGTGCGGATTAACGAGGGGAGAACAAGATGTCCGAAATCGAGATCACCGTCGTCGAAGAGCGGGTTTCCAGCCTCGAGGCCATTGGTATGGACGAAGGCTGCAGCAGCAGCTCCTCCAGCAGCTCGCTGGACATCTCGGACGTCGACTTCGAGTAACGGGGAGTCACACGCGTCAGCGGTCCGTGGCATCCGCCGCGGGCCGCACCCTTTGCGGCCGGAAACGTGACCCCCGGAGAGGTATGCCCACATCATTCGACGTCGTCGTGAGAAACGGACGCTGGTTCGACGGTACGGGAGCGGCGTCCGCCGTACGGGACCTGGGAATCCGCGACGGCGAGGTGGCGGCCGTCTCGGCCCGCCCGCTGCCCGTCGAAGGCTGCCGGCAGGTGCTCGACGCCACCGGGTGCTGGGTCCTCCCCGGCTTCCTCGACATCCACACGCACTATGACGCCGAGGTGCTGCTCGACCCCGGGCTGCGCGAGTCCGTACGGCACGGCGTCACCACCGTCGTGATGGGGAACTGCTCCCTGTCGACCGTCCACGCCACCCCGGTGGACTGCGCGGACCTGTTCGCCCGGGTCGAAGCCGTGCCGCGCCGGTGCATCCTCGACGCGCTCACCGCCCACAAGACCTGGAGCACGGCCGGGGAGTACGTCGCCGCGCTGGAGAAGCGGCCGCTCGGCCCCAACGTCGCGGCCTTCCTCGGCCACTCGGACCTGCGCGCCCACGTCATGGGCCTGGCCCGGGCCGTCGATCCCCGCACGCGCCCCACCGAGCGGGAACTGCGGCGCATGGAGGAGCTCCTCGCCGCGGCACGCACGGCGGGACTGGTCGGACTGTCCACCATGACCAGCCCGTTCTCCCGGCTCGCGGGCGACCGCCACCGGTCGGCCCGGCTGCCCTCCACCTACGCCGGCTGGCACGAGTACCGCCGCCTGCACCGGACGCTGCGCCGCACCGGCGGCATCCTGCAGAGCGCGCCGAACCCGGCCATGCCGCTCAACACGCTGCTGTTCCTCGCCGCCAGTTCGGCCCCGGCCCGGCCCCCGCTCAAGACCACGCTGCTCACCGCGATCGACCCGAAGGCCGCTCCCGGGCTGGCCGGCGTGCTGACGCGGACCGCCGCGCTGGCGGGCCGCGCGCTCGGCGCGGACCTGCGCTGGCAGCACCTGCCGGTGCCCTTCGAGCTCTACTCCGACGGGATCGACCTGGTGGTGTTCGAGGAGTTCGGTGCCACCGCCGCCGCGCTGCACCTGCGGACCGAGGCCGAGCGGCGCAGGCTGCTGCTGGACGGCGGCTTCCGGCAGCGCTTCCGGCGCGAGTACCGGCGCCGGCTGCCGCCGCGCGCCTGGCACCGGGACCTGTACGACGCCGAGGTCGTGGCCTGCCCCGAACCGGGACTGACGGGCCGCAGCTTCGGGCACATCGCGGACGACCGCGGCGACCACCCGGTGGACACCTTCCTCGACCTCGTCGCCGAGCACGGCACCCGGCTGCGCTGGCGCACCACGATCGCCAACCACCGGCCCGCGGTGCTCGACCGGCTGGCCGCCGACCCCTTCGTGCAGTTCGGCTTCGCCGACTCCGGCGCGCACCTGCGGAACATGGCCTTCTACAACGCCCCGCTCCGGCTGCTGAAGCGGGTCCGGGACGCCGAGCGCGCCGGCCGCCCGTTCCTGGAGCCGGAGCGCGCCGTGCACCGCCTGACCGGTGAACTCGCCTCCTGGTTCGGCCTGGCGGCGGGCACCCTGCGCGAAGGCGACCGCGCGGACCTCGTCGTGGTCGACCCCGCGGGACTGGACGACACGGTGGACGCGTACCACGAAGCCCCCACGGGCGCCTACGGAGGTCTGTCCCGGATGGTCAACCGCAATGATGCCGCCGTCCCCGCCGTCTGCGTGGCGGGCGAAGTCGTCTGCCGCCACGGCCGGTTCGCCGACGGCTACGCAAGCGCCCGGACCACCGGGCGCTTCCTCCGGCACGGCGGGAGCGCGCGATGAAGGTCCTGGTCACCGGAGGCGGCGGCTTCCTCGGCGGGGCGGTGTGCGCGCAGCTCGTCGCGCGCGGCGACACCGTGCGCTCGTTCGGGCGCTCCCCGCGGCGCGCGCTCGCCCGGCTCGGTGTGGAGGAGCACCTCGGGGACCTGCGCGACGCGGACGCCGTCGCCAAGGCCGTGGACGGCCGGGACGCGGTGGTCCACTGCGCCGCGAAAGCAGGGGTGTGGGGTCCCGCCCGGGACTACATCGGCGTCAACCTGACGGGCACCGCCCACGTCGTGGCCGCCTGCCGCGCCAAGGGCGTGGGGGCCCTGGTCCTCTCGTCCAGCCCGGCCGTGGTCCACGACCGCGCGGACCTGGAGGGCGCGGACGAGTCGCTGCCGTACGCGACCCGCTTCCTCGCGCCGTACCCGCGCAGCAAGGCCCTCGCCGAACAGCTGGTCCTGCGCGCCGACTCCGCGGACCTTTCGACGGTGGCCCTGCGGCCCCACATCATCTGGGGCCCCGGCGATCCGCACTTCCTCCCCCGGCTGGCCGAGCAGGCACGGCGCGGCAGGCTGCGCCGGATCGGCAGGGCCACCAAGAAGATCGACACGGTCTACATCGACAACGCCGCCGAGGCCCACGTGCTGGCGCTGGACCGGCTCAAGCCGGGCGCTCCCGCGGCCGGGCGGGCGTACTTCATCACCCAGGACGACCCCCGCCCGGTCGGCGAGACCATCGACCTGCTGCTGGGCGCGGCCGGGGTCGGCCCGGTCACCCGGGAGCTGCCCGCCTGGGCCTGCCGCGCCCTCGCCGCCGGACTGGAGTCCGGCGGACGGGTCCTGGGCACCGGAGAGCCCCCGCTGACCCGGTTCCTGGTGAACCAGCTCACCACGGCCCACTGGTTCGACATCACCGCGGCCAAGCGGGACCTCGGCTACGTACCGCGCGTCGGCACGGAGGAAGGGCTGCGCCGCCTCCGTGCGGCCCACGAGGTTCCGGCCGGGCGGCCGGAAAGGGAGGCGTGGTGAAGGCCGCTGCACAAGCTCTCCTGGAAAGCTGCCGCGTGGCCTGGTGGACGGCGGTGCTGGCGGCCGGCCTCTGCCTCGGCCGGCGCGACCGGGCGCGCTCCTCGCGGCTGCTGCGCGCCTACCTGCTCCGCATGGGCCCCCTCTACATCAAGGCGGGCCAGGTGCTCGGCACCCAGTCGGGGCTGCTGCCCCGTCAGGTGGCCGACGAGTTCCGGACGTTCTTCGACCAGCTGCCCCCGATGCGCGAGCCCGCGCTGGAGAAGGTGCTGAGGCGCGGCCTGGGCCGCCCGCCCGAGGAGGTGTTCGAGGCCTTCGACCGGCGCCCGGTCGCCGCCGGATCGGTGGCGCAGGTGCACCGCGCCGTCGCCGGCGGCCGCCCGGTGGCGGTGAAGGTCGTGAAGGCCGGGGTCCGCGGCAGACTGGAGGCCGGAGCGGCGGTGATCGGCCGCCTGCTCGCCGTCGCCCACCTGCTGCCCCGGTTGCGCGGATACGACCTGCCGGGGCATTTCCGCGAGATGCGCCCGCTGCTGACCGGGCAGTGCGACATGGCCGCCGAAGCGGACCGGCAGCGCGAGGTCGCCGAGAACTTCCGCAGCCACCCCTTCGTCCGGGTGCCCCGGGTGCACGAGGAACTGTGCGGGCCGGACGTCCTGGTGATGGAGTACGTCGACGGGATCCCCGGCCACGACGCCGGCGCCGTCCCGGTCAGCCGCCGCGAACTGGCCGCCAGGCTCCAGGACGCGTTCTACTGCATGGTCTACTTCCACGGCCGCTTCCACGTGGACCCCCACCCGGGCAACATCGTCTTCACCCCGGAGGGCCGGATCACCCTCCTCGACTTCGGCCTGGTCGGGCACCTCTCCGAGGACGACAAGTGGAACCTGGCCTCGTTCTACTACGCCTGCATCCGCAAGGAGTGGGCGCTGGCCGGACGCCGCTTCACCCGGGCCTTCGCGGTGCGCCCCGAAACGCTCGGCCACGCGGCCTACGAGGAGGAGCTCGGCGCCATCCTGCGCCGCCACTTCGAGGAGCAGGCCTCCCACTGGTCCACGCTGGCCTTCCTCGACGACGCGATCCGGCTGCTCGGCCGCCACGGCACCCGCATCACGACGACGTTCTCCGTCCTCGCGCTCTCGCTGCTCACCGGCGAGGGCTTCATCTCCGAGGTCGACCCGGAGATCGACCTGTGGGCGACCACCCGCCGCTTCACCGACCGGTTCGCCCCCTACCTCAACGAGGGCCTGCGCGAGACCTTCCAGCGCGAGATCGGCGAGCGCGCCCCGCGGACGCAGGCGCTGCGCGAGGAGGCGGCGCGGCACCTGGTCGCCCCCACCCACTTCGACCGGTTCGTGCTGCCCAGCGCCTTCCCGCTGGCGGTCGCGCAGGCCCGGGGCTCACGCCTGCGCGATCTCGACGGCAACGAGTACGTCGACCTGTCCGGCGGGTACGGGCCGCACATCCTGGGGTACGCCCACCCGGCCGTGGTGGCGGCGATCCAGGAGGCGGCCGCCCGCGGCGCGGTCAACGCCGTCGGCAACCCGGACGAGGTGCGGCTGGCCGGGCTGATCGCCGCCGCGTTCGGCCCGGACCACAAGGTCGTCCTGAGCAACTCGGGAACCGAGGCGGTGCAGATCGCGCTGCGGATCGCCCGTGCCCGTACCGGCCGGCAGCGGGTCGCGAAATTCGAAGGGCACTACCACGGCTTCTCCGACCAGGGCCTGGTCAGCTCGTGGTTCCGCTACCGCGGCGACCCCCGCGCCCCCGAACCCGTGGGGAACTCGGCGGGCATGCAGGACGCGGTGGTGGCGCAGACGCTCGTCCTGCAGTACGGCGAGGAGGACTCGCTGCGGCGGATCGCCGCGCACGCGGATGAGCTGGCCTGCGTCGTCCTCGAACCGATGCCCTCCGCGCTGGGCGACTTCGACCCGGCGTTCCTGCGGCGGCTGGCCGCGGTGTGCGCCGAGGCCGGCGTCCTGGTCGTCTACGACGAGGTGGTGACCGGGTTCCGGGTGCACTACGGCGGGGTCCAGCACCTCGCAGGGACGGCCCCGGACCTCACCTGCCTCGGCAAGATCATCGGTGGCGGGCTGCCCGCCGGGGCCGTCGTGGGCCGCGCGGAGGTCATCGACACCGCCCGGACCAGCGGGGACCCCTTCCGCGACGTGGACAGCCGGGCGTTCGCCGGCGGGACCATGAGCGGCAACTCCGTCACCGCCGCCGCGGGCGCGGCCACGCTCCGCGAGCTCCGCGACCGCCCGCAGATCTACAGCCGGCTGCGCGACCGGACCGCCTGGCTGGTCGAGGACCTCACCGCGCAGGCCGGCGACTGCGGCGTGCCCTGCCGGGTCAAGGGCCGCGACTCCGTCTTCTCGGTCGCCTTCGACCACGCGACGCCCCGCCTGGTGCGGGACCGCCTGGCGGGCCTGGACGTCACGGCCACCTTGGCCTTCGCCTACCACATGCGCCGCTACGGCGTTCACCTGCCGGAACTCCACACGATGATGCTGAGCGCCGCCCATTCCGACGCCGACCTCGAGCAGGTCTCCGAGGCGTTCGGCAAGAGCGTCCGGGAAATGCTGTCGACCGGTTTCTTCGGTGCGCACCGGGACTGAGGGGGGAACGGTATGAAATTCCTGGCGATCGAGCACAGCTTTCCGAGCCGCCGGGTCACCAACGACCACGTGCTGAAGAAAGTGAGGGAAGCCAATGCCGCCCACCTGACCGAGGCGGAGCTCGCGACGGTCGAGGAGCTGGTACGGGCGTGCTTCGCCGCCAGCGGCACCACGGTGCGCTACCACCGGGCCGCGGGGGAGAGCGCGAGCGAGCTGGCCACGGACGCCGGGCGCAGGGCCCTGGACGCCTCGGGCCTCGACGCCCTCGACATCGACCTGCTGCTGTACGTCGGGATAGGACGCGGGGTCGCCGAACCCGCCTCGGCGACCACCTTCCAGGACCTGCTCGGCCTGCGCCGCGCCACCGCCTTCGACATCCTCGACGCCTGCGCGAGCTGGATCCGCGCCCTGCACGTCGCGGACTCCTTCCTGCGCACGGGCGCCTACCGCAACATCATGATCGTCAACGCCGAGTGCAACGCGAGCGACATCTACCGCTACGAGCTCCGGTCGCTGGAGGAATTCGCCCACTGGCACCCGACCCTGACCATCGGCGAAGCGGCCACCGCCACGATCCTCACCGCGCACCGGAGCGGCGCGGACGAGGAGGAAGGATTCGAGGCGAGCTTTCGCACCTGGGGCGAGAAACGCGACCTGTGCTTCGTACCGATGGCCAATTTCGACGCCTACTTCGGCAAGGAGGTGGACGTCGCCGGCACGCTGCGGCCCCTGCAGTTCGTCTCGTTCGGGCTGAGCCTGATGGAGTTCGGCACCCGGAAGCTGGTCGAGCACTACCGGGACCTGCCGCAGTTCGAGGAGTTCAAAGCCGACCTGGTCTTCGGCCACTCCGCCAGCGACGGGGCCGGCCGGCACGTCGTGGAGGCCTGCGGGATCGACGCGGACAAGTACCGCTTCGACCACCGGCACCACGCCAACACCGTCTCCGCCTCGGTGCCGGTCAGCATGTCCGAGGCCCTGAAGAGCGGAGAGCTGGCCGAGGGCGACCGCGTACTGCTGATGGCTGCCTCGGCCGGAGTCACCACCGCACTGGCGAAGTTCACCTACCACGGACGATGAGGGGGACCATGGACAGGAACGTGGACACGAACGCGGGCCGGGACGCGCACGGGAACGTGGACCGGGACGAGGTCTTCGCGCGGCTCGTCGAAACGGTGTCCGCCGAGGACGACAGCATCGACGTCTCCAGGATCCGGCTGGACGAGACACCTTTCCACGACTACGGCCTGACCTCCCTGACCCAGCTGCGGGTGGGCTCCCGGGTGGCCGAGCTGTTCGGCATCCCCTTCCGGGACAGCGACGCCCTGCTGGCCCTCTCGCCCCTCGGCCTCGTCACCCTGGTGGAGCGCCGGCTGGCGGGTGCGGCATGAACCTGCTGGACGCCGTCCGCGACGCCGTGCGGGGCGCGGACCCGGACCACGGCATCCGCTTCCTCACACCCGGCGAACCCGACGTCGCCATGGACTACGGGACGTTCCTGCGGACCAGCGCGTGGCTGGGCCGCAAGATGCCCGAGGACACCGCGGTGGTCATCGCGGCCAACGACCCGCTGCCGACCCTGCTGGCGTTCTTCGGCGCGCTGTGGGCCGGCGGCCGTCCCCTGATCCTCCCGTCGCCCCGCGCGCTCGGCGGTGAGGAGCTCTTCCGCCGGCACGTCGAACGCACCCTCGGGACCTTTCCCGGCGAGGCCGTCCTCGCCCTCCAGGAAGGCCTGGTGCAGGGAGACTTCCCGGGCCCCGTCGTGCCCCTGCCGAGCGGGCCCGGCGACTACGACGCGCTCGCCCCGGGCGAACTGCCGGCGACAGCGGGGCCGGGCGGCGACGCCGTCGCCTTCCTCCAGGCGACCAGCGCCTCGACCGGAGACTCCAAGCTGCTGGCGATCTCCCACGACAACGCCTGCGCCAACCTCGCCGCACTGCGTGTCTCACTGGGCATGGGCCGCGACGAGCGGATGGTCTCCTGGCTGCCGCTCTACCACGACATGGGGCTGGTCGGCACGGCACTGCTCAGCTTCTTCCACGGCTGGCCGCTGTACCTGATGAAACCCACCGAGTTCATCATGTGGCCGCGCGAATGGATCCTCGCCCTCAGCCGGTACCGGGCCACGATCACCGCCGCGCCCAACTTCGGCTACGACCACGCCCACCGCGCCGTCGACGAGCGGGACCTGACGGGCTGCGACCTGTCCGCCCTGCGCAGCGCGGTCATCGGCGCGGAGCCGATCCGGCTGGCGACCATGGACGGGTTCTACCGCCGCTTCCGCCCCTACGGCCTGTCCCGGAGCAGCCTCGTCTGCAGCTACGGCATGGCCGAATCGACGCTGGCGACCAGCATGCCGGAGCCGGGCAGCACCCCGCGCTACGTACTGGTGGACCCCGTCGGCATGGAGAGCGGCGCCCCCGTGCGCCTGCTCGGCGAGGGGCTGCTGGGCGATCCGCCGCCCGGGGGGTACGGGATCCCGGTGTTCTCCGTCGGCCGGGCCCTGAACGGCCTGCACACCGGCCTGACCGACGATGACGGCCGCCCGGTCGAGCAGGAGGCCGTGCTCGGCGAGATCACCCTCCGCGGCACCAGCGTCGCCGCGGGCCCCCTGGACCCGGGCACCGGCCGGCCCAGGCCGTTCCCGGATGGCGTGCTGCACACCGGCGACCTGGGCTTCCGGCACCGCGGCGACCTGTTCGTCCTGGAGCGCAAGAAGCACGTCATCATCCGCCACGGCCGCAACCACCTCGCCGCGCTGCTGGAGGAGCAGGTGGCCGCGGTCCTGGGCCGCCCCGCCCACGAGGTCATCGTGCTGGACGCCGACATCTACGACCCCGCCAGCGAGATCACCGCCGTCGTCGAGCACCACGACGGCCCGCCCGAGGTGACCGGGGCGCAGGCCGCGGCCCTGCGCGGGCTGGACCTGCCGGTCGACGCGGTGCTGTTCGCACGGCGCCGGGTCATTCCGCGGACCACGAGCGGAAAGAAGCGTTACCACACGACCCGGCAGCGGCTCGCTGACGGAAGCCTGAAGGCCGAATACGTGGTCCGGCCGGCGGATTCGAACGCGCATTGACCGAGTCCGCGCTGAAGGAGTCCGAACTGAAGGAGAACGCCGCCGTGCCCGCCGAACCCCGTAGTCCCTCACCCCTGCACCGGTGGGGTGGATACATGGCCCGGCACCGGATCCCGGTGCTGGCCGTCTGGATCCTCCTGGTGGTCGCGTCGGCGGTGTTCTACCCCAGCGTGGAGTCGCGGCTGGCCGCGCCCGACTACACGGTCCAGAGCTCGGAGTCGGCGACGGCGCAGAAGCTCATGGCGCGGCACTTCCCGGCCTCGGGCGCCGAACAGGGGGTGGTGGTCTTCCGGTCCGCCCGGCTGACCGCCGACACCCCCGAGTACCGGCGTGCCGTCGACCGGGTGCTCGCCGTCATCCCGGCCGACGCGGGCCGCCCGGCCGCCCCCGACTCCACCTCCGGCCGGATCTCCGCGGACAAGCACGTGGCGGTGGCCACGTTCCCGATGGCCGGCAGCCGGTCGGACCGCGCCGACCGGGCCGGGGACCTGCAGCGGCGCATCCGGGCCGCGGCGGCGGACGGGCCCGTCGAGGCCTATCTGACCGGCCCGTCCGCACTCACCGGCGACCTGTCCGACGTCGAGCTGCGGGACCAGTCCGTCGCCGAGAGCATCGGCGTCCCGATCGCCCTGCTCGCCCTGCTGCTGGCGTTCGGCACGCTGGTCGCCGCGCTGATACCGGTCGCGATGGCCCTGGGTTCGGTCCTCGCCTGCACGGCCCTGCTCGGCCTGCTGGCGGGGCCGCTGAACCTCGACCGGTTCGTAACGGTCGTGGCCACGGTCATCGGCATCGGCGTGGGCATCGACTACGCGCTGTTCGTCATCAGCCGGTTCCGCGAGGAACTGGCCCGCCGCACCCAGCCCGACGGCGAACCGCGCCCGGACAAGGCGGCGCTCCGGGAGGCCGTCCACGCGTCGGTGAGCGTCGCGCTGCGCACGTCGGGCCGCACGGTGCTGACCGCGGGCCTGATCGTCATGGTCGCGCTCGGCTCGATGATCCTGATCCGCGGTCACATCTTCACGGAGATCACCGTGGCCGCCGGGCTCATGGTGGTGCTGTGCCTGCTCACGTCGCTCACCGCGCTGCCCGCCCTGCTCGCCCTGCTGGGGCACCGGGTCAACCGGGGAGCGCTGCCGCGCCGGCTGCTGCCCTCCGCGGGCGGGGGCGCGGGCGGGGGCCGGTGGGCGGCGTGGGCCCGTACCGTGCTCCGCCACCCCTACCGGCTGGGCCTGCCGGTGCTGGTGCTGGTCGCGGCGATGACCGTGCCGCTGGCCTCGATCCGGCTCGGTGTCGACTGGGGGCTGGCCTCCCTGACCGACACCCCGTCGGGGAAGGGACAGCAGATCGTCGCCACGTCGTTCAGCCCGGGCGCCGTGGGCCCCGTCCAGGTCGTCGCCTGCGGGCCGGGGGACACCGCCGTAACGGGCGCGCAGCGGCTGGCCGGCGAGGTGCGGGACGACCGGCGCATCACCGAGGTCCTGCCCGTCGAGCGCTCCGGGAAGTGCGCGGGCCTGCACATCGTCCTCGCCGAGCGCGTCGACTCGCCGAAGGCCACCGCGTTCGTCAGGGACCTGCGGTCCGGGCCGGCGCGGACCGCCTTCGCCGGAACGCCGGCGGAGGTCCACGTCGGCGGGCTCAGTGCGGAGTACGTCGACCTGGCCGACGAGACCGCGGGCAAGCTGCCGCTCGTCGTGCTGGTGATCCTCGCCCTGTCGTTCTGCTACCTGCTCGTGGTGTTCCGCAGCGTGCTCGTGCCGGTCAAGGCCGTGCTGCTGAACCTGCTGGCGACGGTCGCCGCGCTCGGCATGACCACGCTGGTGTTCCAGCACGGCTGGGGCGAGGGCCTGTTCGGCTTCACCAGCTCGGGCACGCTGCAGGCCTACCTGCCGGTCGCCCTGTTCGCGCTGCTGTTCGGGCTCTCCATGGACTACGAGATCTTCCTGGTCGGCCGGATACAGGAGGAGCGGCTGCGCACCGGGGACGACGCCCAGGCCGTCCCCGCCGGGCTGGAGCACACCGCCCGGCAGATCACCACCGCCGCCGCGATCATGGTCGTCGTCTTCGGCAGCCTGCTGTTCGCCCGCGTCCTCGAACTGAAGCAGTTCGGCTTCGGCCTGGCCTTCGCGGTCCTGCTCGACGCGACGGTCGTGCGCCTGCTGCTCGTACCGGCCGTCATGGGCGTCGCGGGCCGCGCCAACTGGTGGCTCCCCGGCTGGCTGGAGCGACGGCTCCCCGCCGTATGGAAGGAATGACCCCCAACCCCTCACGAGAGGACGGCACATGCCCCGGACCAACGGCTACCGCGGCGTCTCCCGGGACGCGGCGCAGAAGCACTACGACGTCTCCGACGAGTTCTTCCGGATCTGGCTGGGACCGAGCCTCGCCTACGCCGCCGGCCTGTGGGAGGACGGCGCCGACACCCTGGAGAAGGCGCAGTTGCGCAAGACCGACTACCTCCTGGGCCAGGCCGGCATCCGGCCCGGGCACCGGGTGCTCGACATCGGCTGCGGCTACGGCGCCGAGATGCAGCGGATGGTGGAGGAGTACGACGTGGACTCCGTCACCGGCATCACCCTGAGCGAATCCGCGGTCGAGTGGACCCGCAACCTCGCCATTCCCCGCACCGAAATACGCCTGGAGAACTGGATCGACCACCGGCCCGCCCAGCCGTACGACGCGATCATCTGCGTGGAGGCGATGGAGCACTTCGCCCGCCCCGGGATGTCCGGCCGGGCCAAGACCCGGGGCTACCGCGAGTTCTTCTCCCGCTGCCGCTCCTGGCTGCGACCGGAGGGGCGGCTGGTCATCCAGACGATCACCTGGGGCCACCGTTTTCCCTGGGATCTGGACCTCCTGCGCGGCCTCTACCTCGCGAGCAAGGTCTACCCGGAGTGCAACCCCTCCTACCTGAGCGAACTCCAGGCGGCCGGCGACGGCCTGTTCGACCTGGTGGCCCTGCGCAACGACTTCGACCACTACGCCCGCACCCTCAGGTGCTGGCTGGAAAACCTCGACGCCGACCGCCGGCGCGCGGCCGAACTGGTCGGCGAGAAGAAGGCCCGCGACTTCGAACGCTGCATGACGACGGCGGTACGAGCCTTCTCGGAGGGCTGGCTGCACCTCCACCGCCTGACGTTCCGCCCGGTCCCCGAGCCGGTCGGCCCGGCCCGCCGCTTCCTCGTCAACAACGTCCTGGCCCGGGACTCCCTGCCGACCCCGAAGTTCCTGGGGTGACCGGTCCGTCCGGCGGCCACGGGCGGCGCGGATCGCCTCCGGCCGGACCTTCGCCTGTTCCGGTCCCGCCCCGGTTGGGCCTGCCGGGGCTCGTCGGCGTCCGAAGGCGGTCGGGGGTCGGTGCCGGAAGCCCCATGTCAGTGGGCTGTGCAACAGTAGTGACGAACATTCGGAAATGCATTTGAAGGGACCATTCGTGCACGTTCGTCCTCGTCGGGTTGCGCTCGCGGCTCTGGCCACGTCGTCGCTGCTGCTCCTGACCGCCTGCAACAGCGACTCCAGTTCCGGCTCCGGCTCCGGCTCCGAGGCCAAGAAGGGCAAGGCCACCGCCGCTCCGTCGGCCCCGGCCCACATCACCGAGGCTCAGGCCGAGCAGGCCCTGGTCGCTCTTGAGGACCTTCCCGCCGGCTGGAAGATGGAGGCCAACACCAGCACGGACAAGTCGCACGGGGCCGAGGACGACATGGTCACCGGTGTCACGGGGGAGTGCGCGCCGATCGCCGGCATCCTCAACAGCGGGCGGCTGGAGGAGGACTACAAGGCCAACCGCGAGCGGGTCTTCACCAAGGGGGACGGCCAGAACTTGCTCGCCCAGGTTGTCAACGGCTACCCGCGTGCTCAGGCGGAGAAGTCCATGGCCGGGCTGCGGAACGCCGTCGAGAAGTGTGCGACCTTCACGGGCAAGCAGGACGGCAAGAAGGCCACGGTCACCGTGAAGAAGACCGCCGACCAGCAGAAGTACGGCGATGAATCGATCACGTACACCGTGAGGGTCGTCGCCGGCGACACGCAGATGGACTTCGACCTGGGCTCCATCCGCAGCCACGGGGCCATCAGCACGATCCTCAACA
Source organism: Streptomyces sp. KLMMK (assembly GCF_036961605.1). NCBI lineage: Bacteria > Bacillati > Actinomycetota > Actinomycetes > Kitasatosporales > Streptomycetaceae > Streptomyces > Streptomyces sp. KLMMK. The sequence continues at coordinate 2,563 of NZ_JBAMDC010000107.1, read as the reverse complement.
ACTACGGCAATGGTGACCGCGGCAAGGACGCCTTCTCCAAGGCGCTGGCCAAGGCAGCTGAGAAACTGACTGCTGCCGCCGCGAAGACCGCCTGATCGCATCACCACGTTCGCAGGCCGGTTCAGCGAGCGGCGCCGCTGTCCGACGCCGTCGGTCCGGCCTGTGCTGCGGTCGGCGGTCACCTGACGTCTCCAAGCGGGCTCACCGGTGAAGGCGGGTCAGCTCTGCCTCCAGATCGTCCAGGGCCGACCGGGCGGCGCTGATCCGCTCACGCAGCAGACGGGCATCACCGTCCTCCCCGCCGGGCTGAAGGCTCGCGTTCTGCCGGTCGGCCTCCTTGGCCTCGTCGAGCGAGGTGATGACGACACCGACCAGCAGGTTGACCAGCACGAAGGAGGCCAGCAGCACGTAGGAGGCGAAGTAGATGATGCTCCAGCGCGAAATCTCCAGACCGGCGCGCACGGTGTCGCCGAGTCCGTCCAGGGTCATGAGCAGGAACAGCGTGAGCACCGCCCGGCCGATGGAACCGAAGTGTTCGGGGTCGTCATCGGCGAAGAAGACCCAGCCGACCATCGCGTACACGTACAGCATCAAGGTGCCGACGAGCAGAAAGCTGATGGTGCCGGGCAGGCTCTTGGCGATCGCGACGGTGATGACGCGCAGCTGAGGAAGGAACCGCGCGGCGCGGAGGACCCGGGCCAGCCGCAGCAGGCGCAGCACGGTGGCGTTCTCCCGCGCGATGGGCAGGACGGCGAACAGCACCACTGCCAGATCGAACAGGTTCCACGGATCGCGGAAGAAGTGGCGAGGGCGATCCGCGTGCGCCAGACCCCGCAACACGATCTCGACGGTGAAGAACAACAGGAAAACGTGCTCGGCCGTCTTCAGGACATCGTGCCACCGGGCGTCCAGGCCGGAGTACGTCTCCACGCCGAGCAACCCCGCGTTGGCGAGGATCACAGCGAAGGCCAGGCCGCCGAACCAACCTGACTCGGTAACCCTGCGGCAGCGCCCGGCTAACGCCCGCCGCCCCGCCGCCGCCCTGGCCGCCACGTCGTTCATCCGGCCCTCAGCCCCCACCACTCACTCATCCAAGGCGACAAAACAGCACTCATGCTCTTGATCCCGCACGTAACCGCCCCATTATGAGGCCCGTCGAAGACAAGATCGAACTGGTGGTCTGCGCCGGCCTCCTGCGGCCGTTGCCGAGGCTGGAGGAAGTCGCGCCCTACAGGCCGACCGCCGGACCGGAACAGCCACCGATACGGGGGTGCCCCCGGGCGACCCGTAGCGCGTTGCCGGCGCCGCCGCGACGGACCTGCTGCCGGTGGCGCGGCGGCTGCCGCGTCGCCCGCGCCGGCGTGCGTGCGAGGATCGCGGCGTGGACTACACGCGATACGTGACCGACCCCCCGCCCGGTGCCCCCATCCGCGCGGGAATCCCCGAGCACGGCCGGATCCCCAAGTACTACGCCGTCAAGACGCACATCGCCGCGCTCCTGGACGAGCTGGGTGAAGGCGGGCTGCTGCCCACCGAACGTGAATTGGCCGTGCGCTTCGAGGTCTCCCGCGAGACCGTGCGGCAGGCCCTTCGCGAACTGCTGCTGGAGGGACGGCTGCGCCGTATGGGCCGTGGGACGGTCGTGGCGGGACCGAAGATGGAACAGCCCCTCGCACTCGCCAGCTACACCGAGGGCGTGCGTCGCCAGGGGCGCCGCCCCGGCCGTGGCCTCATCGGGCTGGACCGGCTCGCCTGCTCGGCGGCGCTCGCGCCCGACCTCGGCGTCGAACCGGGCGCGCCCGTATGGCACATGGAGCGCGTCCTGCTCGCGGACGACGAACGGGTCGGCCTGGAGAGCACGTACGTGGCGGTGGGGCGGGTGCCGCGGCTCGACACGGACTTCGAGCCGGACTCCTCCTTCTACGGCTATCTGCGCGAGCACCTGGGCGTAGGCTTCGGGGACGCGGACGAGAGGCTGGAGACCGTGCTCGCCACACCCCGTGAGGCACTGCTGATCGGGACGCCGCCCGCGTTGCCGATGCTGCTGATCCACCGGGTGTCGCGGGACACGGAGGGCAGGCCGCTGGAGCGGGTGCGGTCGCTGTACCGGGGGGACCGGTTCTCCTTCACGACGCACCTGAGCGCGGGGCGCTGAGAAGAGCGCGAGGCCGATCCGGTGCGTTCCGGATATTCACCCCCGGGAAGCGTCACGAGAAGATAACGGGTCTGGTCCAAGCTTGCCGCCGCGTTCACCGTCCCGTCGTCGTACGGCCCCTGTCCCGACACCGCTCCCGACGACTGTTCGAGTCATGCGAGTCATAGTTGTCGGAGCCGGCGTCGTGGGCACCATGCACGCCTGGCAGGCAGTCCAACGCGGCCACGAGGTCGTCCACATCGAGCGCGAGACCGAGGCCAGGGGCGCCTCGGTGCGCAACTTCGGCCTCATCTGGGTCAGCGGCCGGGCGGGCGGCGAGGAGCTGGCGACGGCCCTGCGCGCCCGCGGGCTGTGGGAGGAGATTGGCGCGGCCGTCCCCGGCCTCGGCTTTCGCGCCAACGGTTCGCT
>NZ_JBAMDC010000106.1:0-18955 GCF_036961605.1 Streptomyces sp. KLMMK | reverse complement strand
CGCGAGCGCCCGCCGCATCGCGTCCCGTTCGGCGGGCGTGGCGCCGCCCGGGGCCGTCACGCCGTCTCCGCGAGGCGGAAGCCCATGGCGTAGATCTCGCGCTTGTACCAGCCGTGGCGGCGCCGGACGCGGGCGAGGTCGCCGAAGCGGGTGAAGCTGCCGCCACGGGCGATCCGGTAGGCGCCCTGGGTCACGGCGAGGTCGTCGGCGATCTCCTCCCCGCCGGGGTAGGCGGCGTAGTCGTCGGCCACGTACTCCTCGACGTTGCCCGCGAGGTCGTGCACGCCGAACGGGGAGCGGCCGGCGGGGAAGATGCCGATCGGCGTGGTCGCCAGGGGGCCCTCCTCGACGGTGTTGGCGGCCCCGGGCCGGAAGTCGTCGCCCCAGGGGAAGTCGCGGCCGTCCCCGCCGGAGGCGGCGTACTCCCACTCGGCCTCGGTCGGCAGCCGGAAGGCGCGGCCGGTGCGGGCCGCGAGCCAGGCCGCGTAGGCGTCGGCGGCCCCGGGGGCCACGGTCCACACGGGGTGGTTGGCGAGCTGCTCCGGGTAGACGCCGAAGCGCCAGGCGGTCGGCAGCCCGGTGTGGCCGGTGTCCTCCAGGAACAGGCGGTACTCGGCGTTGGTGACCGGGTACACGGCGATGCGGAAGGCCGCGAGGTCCGCCTCGTAGACGGGGGACTCCTTGGCGATCCACTCCTCCTCGACCCCGGCGTGGCGCCAGCGGGCGGTGACCGTGCCGACCTCGCCGGGCTCCAGGCCGAGGCGGACCCGGGCGGCCGGCACGGCGGCCATCGGCGGGTCCTCGGGGCGGATCCGCGGATCGCCGACGAGGCCGAGGACGGTGCCGGCGGCGTGGCGGCGGGCGAACGGCTCGGCGGGGTCCTGCGCGATCGCGACGAGGGCCTCCGGCTCCGCGGCGAGCAGGTCGCGGTGGCCGGCCAGGAGGTACTGCGGGCCGCGCGACACGAAGGCGTCGGGCAGGCCCATCGCGGCCCGGTCGGTCAGGGTGTTGGGGTTGGCGAGGACGACCGGCGGCGTGCTGCTGGTCATGACTGGTCTCCCGTGGACGGTCGGAGGAGGCTTCCGGTCGGCCGCACGCGGTCTCCGGCGCGGCGGAACGTGCTCACCAGGTAGGTGAGGTTCCCGACGGCGCGGGGCACCTGGCGGGCCGTCACGAGGGCGAACCCGTGGCAGGCGGCCAGCGCGGTCAGCTCGGCCTCGGTGAACTCGCGGTAGAGGCGGCTGCCCTCGTTGGCGTAGAGGCCGCCCCTGCCGTCCGCCGCGTGGAAGACGGAGAGCGTGAGGAGGCCGCCGGGGCGCAGCAGTTCGTGGACGCGGCGCAGGTACGTGCCGTACGTGCCGGGGTGCTGGTGGTGGAAGCACCCGTTGTCCAGCACCGCGTCGTACTGCGCGGTGCCGGGCAGGTCGAGGGCGGCGGTGGCCAGGAAGCGGGCGCGGCCGGGGTGGCTGCGGGTGAGGGCCTCCCACTCGGGGGAGGCGACGAGGTCGATGCCGGTGACCCGGTGTCCGGCGGCGAGCAGGAGCCGCGCGTCACGGCCGCGGCCGGCGCCGATGTCGAGCACATGGGCGGGGGTGCCGGCGCCGGTGCCGGTCCGGGAGTGGAGGGCGTGCAGGAGCAGGCGCGGCGCCTGGCGCATGGCCTCCTCCCCGGTCCAGACGTCACGGCCGCGGGCGTAGTGGTCGCGGAAGTCGCTGTGCAGGACGACGGCGTAGAGGGCCTCGTCGAGCGGTGCGGCTTCGGTGCGTTCGACCGTATACCGGTCGGCTATGGAGTGGCTTGCGCCCATCGGTGCACGGTCCTGTCGTGTTCTGGTGCTGGGTGGTGCCTGTGCTGCTGCTCGTGCTGGGGCGGGTCCGGACATGGGGCGGTCGCGGGGGAGGCGGGCGAGCAGTCCTCGCCTCCCCCGCGACCGGTGCGGGTGCCCGTGCTAGACGCCGGGCGTGTAGTACACCTGGCCGTCGTAGGAGGACGCGGCGAAGGCCTTGCGCTCGGCGTCCCAGGTCAGGGACGAGATGCCCGCGGTGGTCGGGCGGACGACGGTGGTCCACTCGCCGGCGGTGCGGTCGTAGAGCGCGATGCGGCCGTTGTAGGCGCCGGAGGCGACCACGCGGCCGTCGCCGGAGGCGGCGACGCACTTGATGGAGTGGGTGTGCGGGGTGTCGAGCACCTGGGCGCGCTGCTGCGGGTCCCAGATGCGCAGCTTCAGGTCGCGGCTGACGCTGGCGAACCAGCCGTCGCCCAGCCCCGCGCAGCCGTTGGCGATCCGGTCGTGCGCGTCCTCGATCGTGGCGACCTTGGTGAGGTCGGAGATGCGGTACCAGGTCGCGGAGGCGTCGGCGGCCACGGAGAAGATGAGGTCGCCGGAGACCGCGACGCCCTTGACGGCGTTGGTGTGCAGCGGCAGGTCCTCGACGTGCTCGGCCTCGCCGGCGCCGGTCAGGCGCAGCAGCAGGCCCTCGCCGGTGTAGGCGCCGACGACCGCGTAGGAGGCGCCGTCGCGCTCGAAGGCCGCGCCGCAGTTGAGCGGGGAGCGGTGCTGGTGGAGCTCACGGCCGGTCAGGGCGTCGAAGACCTTGCCGAGCTGGCCGCCGGAGAGCACCAGGCCGCCGAGCGGGGTGAGGAAGTTGCACAGGCTGCCGGTGCGGGCCACGACCTCGCCCTCGTGGTGCACGACGCCGGTGTCGCCGCGGTGCACGATGCCCGCGTCGCCGATGGTCAGCGTGCCGGAGGCGGTGGGCAGCACGGCGTTGACGCCCTGGGTGGGCGGCACCTCGGCGGCGTCCCAGGCCCGGCCCTCGTAGTCGTAGCCGCGGTAGCCGGCGCCGAAGGTCGCGAAGACCAGCCGGGAGCCGCCGGCGAAGGCGCAGGAGCGGGGCCAGACGTCGTCGGGCAGGGCGGTGGTGTCGCGCCGCTCGGGGACGCCCGAGGCGACGTCCCACAGCTGCATGGTGCGGTCGTAGCTGAGGCTGACCAGCAGGTTGCGGGCGTCGTCCAGGACCAGGCGCTTGATGCCCGCCTCGTGGGCCGGCAGGACGGTGCGCTCGGTGGGGCCGACGACGATGATCTGCCCCTCGTCGTTGCCCGCGAAGATGGTGCCGCCGGAGGAGATGGCGATGGTGTCGGTCTCGATGCCGTCCATGTCGAGGTCGGCGATCAGCCCGCCGGTCTCCAGGGACCAGCGCTTGATGGTGCCGTCGTCGCTGGAGGAGATGAGCTCGTCGCTGTCGCGGGCCCACTCCACCGAGATGACGTCGGCGGTGTGGCCGGTGAAGCGGGCGACGAGCTTGCCCGTGAAGTCGTAGACCCGTACCCGGTGGTCGCGGGAGGCGGTGGCTATGAGCTCCTTGGACGGGTGGAAGACGGACATCTCCACGTCGTCCTCCTGGTCGGCGAGGACCGCGACCAGGCGCAGGTCCGGCACCGTCCACAGGCGGGCGGTGTAGTCGCTGGAGGAGGTCACCAGGTGGCGTCCGTCCGGCGAGAACGAGCACTGGTTGGCCAGGTGGTCGTGGAAGGAGCGGGCGATGGCCGTCCCGGTCCGCTGGTCCCAGCAGATGACCTGGTTGTCGTAGCCGGCGGTGGCGACGTAGGCGTCCTGCCAGGCCGCGATGCCGCTGATGGGTCCCCGGTGCTGGATCACGCTGTTCCTTCCACGAGTTCGATCGAGTGGCCGCCGTACTCGGCCTTGGCGCGCAGGTAGTGGTCGTTGTTCTCGTTACGGAAGATTCCGGTACGGACCTGTTCGACGACCTCGATCCCGTACGAGGCGAGCTGCGCGGCCTTGTCGGGGTTGTTGGTGTGCAGCCTGATCCGCGTCACTCCGAGGGCCTGGAGCATCTGGGCGGCCGAGCGGTAGTCCCGCAGGTCGTCCGAGAAGTTCAGCTCGCGGTTGGCGGCGAACGTGTCCAGGCCCTGGTCCTGCAGGCGGTAGGCGTCGAGCTTGTTGTACAGCCCGATGCCCCGGCCCTCCTGGCGCAGGTAGAGCAGGACGCCGCCGGAGGCGGCGAGCAGCTGCATCGACTCGGTCAGCTGAGGGCCGCAGTCGCACCGCGCGGAGCCGAAGACGTCGCCGGTCAGGCACTCGGAGTGCAGCCGGACCAGCGGGATGTCCGCGATCGGTCCGAACTGCACCGCCACGTGCTCGAGGCCGTCGCCGAGGCCGGTGAACGTCACCATCTGGCCGGGCGTCCAGGCCCCGTCGGCCCGCTGCACGGGGATCTCGACGCGGGCTCTGATGCCCACGGACCCCTCCGGCGGTTCCACCGACGCCCCGTGCAACGGGGTGTCCTCCCCATTGAGTGTTTTGGGCACTGCTTCCTCCCGTAGAACGAGCACGCCCCGAACCCCAGGGCGCAGTCACAGCATGGGTGCGGAGGGCAGCGTGGACAGCACGGTCCGTACCGGTACGGGTACCGAGATCATTTGACAGCGGTACCGAACCATCCGGTCTGTTCGTTTGGAAGCCCGAAGCTTTTGGTGCGTCAGTTCCGCCGTGCGATCCGGACGCTTCGGGATCTTCAGCCGGACTCCTACTACCCGGAAACAGCTCGTCCGGTTCTGTCTCTGCCGTGGTGGAGGGCGCCTCCCGGAGCCTAGGGGAGGCGGCCGCCCCTCCGTCACGGTGGGTCACCGGCCGGCCGGGCCACCCCCCGGCATCACTCCTTCGGGCTAATCTCCCGGCCGCCGGGAACCGCTGCGGGGCACCGCGGGGGTACTCCGCGCACCGGTACTGCGACCTGCGCAACCACCCCCCGCCGTGGCCCCCGCGCTGCTACCGTCGCGCGGCATGGAGCAGCTCTTCAGCGACGACGAACTCGCCCTCATCGCGGCGGCCGCGCAGGAGTCGGGGATGGACCCGCGCGACTGGGTCCGTGCCGTGGTCCTGCAACTCCTCACCGACGACGAGTACATGGAGGAGGACCAGCCCGACTCCGGCGGCCGGCTCGCGGGGGACGGCCGGCCGCCGTACCGGGCCGACATGGAGCACGCCGTGTGGCCGGTCACCACCCACCGCGGGTCCGGCCGGAACATGCACGAGCTGCATCACGCCGGATGCTGGGTACCGAAGGGGGGCGAGAGGACCATGTCCACCCCGCAGGCCCGCGAAGAGCTCCTCACGCGCAACGCCCACCCCTGCGAGGCCTGCCAGCCGGAACGGTTCCTTACCCCGCTGGTCTAGCCGTCCGCCGCAAGGGCTGCCGCACCGCACGGCGGCTCGTGCACGGCCGGGCCGGCACGAGCCGCCTGTGCGGTCCGTCCTCCGCCGGCCGCTACGCGGCGGGGGTCCCCGCCGGCTCGTCCTGCGGGGCGAGGACGGAGGTGACGTAGCCCGCCAGCCCCTTCGCCGTCGGGTAGTTCCACAGCACCGTCACCGGCAGCCGTACCCCGAGCAGCTTCTCCAGCTGGGCGCAGACCCGCATCGACATCACCGAGTCGAGCCCGAGGTCGGTCAGCGGCCGCTCCGGGTCCAGCTCACCGGCCGGCATCTTCATCTCCCGCGCGAGGCGGCCGGTGATCTCCTCGCCGACCCGGGCGGCGAGCACGTCCGCCGGCAGCTCCCGCCAGCGCGCCGGGTCGTCCTCGGCGGACGCCGCCGCGCCGTCCGCGGACAGCGGCTCCCCGCCGGACGCCGTCGCGTCGTCGTCCGCCGCCGCCCCGTTCTCGTGCAGCGCCCCGAAGCGGGTGCCCGGCAGCCACGCGCGCAACTGCCCCTGCTCGTCGCTGATGACGATGTCGACGGTGTCCGTCGCCGGGTCCACGAGCCGGATGTCCACCCAGCCGGTCTCGGGGGCCTCGCCCACCACGCGGACCTCGCGGATGTGGGCGGGCATCCGCACGGTGGGCGGGCCGCCGTAGATGACCGGGACGATGCCGAGGGCCGCGTCCAGCAGCGGCGCCCATGTGACCTGGTCGCCGGCCACGGCGGGCGCGTGCACCCGGGCGCGGATGACGCCGTCGCCGGTCAGCAGCTCCTCGACCGTCCACGGCCAGGCGATGCCCTCCACGCCGATCGCGTCCAGGCGCCCGATCACCACCGACGGGTCGGCCGCCGTCAGGTCCCGGGGCGGCGTCACGGACAGCATGCCGGCCGGGAACGGCGGGGCGTCCGCGGCCATGGTGGACGAGGTGGTGTGGGTCAGCCAGTTGCCGGGGCCGGAGGTGCCGGACGGGCCCGCCGGGCGGGTGCTCAGCCGCAGCGTCAGCCCCTCCTGCACGACCTGGACCTCGCGCGGGATCGCCAGCGCGACCGGGAACTTCAGCGAGACGTCGAACAGCGCCTTGCTGCCGCCCTGCCCGGGCGCCGCCTCCAGGAACGAGTGGATGATCGAGGAGGCCGGCACGATCGAGGTGCCGTGCAGCGCGTGCCCGCCGGGGAACGGCCGGACGGCGTCGTCCAGATAGGTGTTCCAGATGCGCAGCGGCGTCGAGGCCGCGACGTCGACCGGCGGGCCCAGCAGCGTGTGCCCGGTGACGTCGTGCCCGTGGGCGACGACGGCGCCCGCGGGCAGCACGGCGTCGGTCCAGTAGCGGCGGTGCTGCCAGGCGATCGGGGGCAGCTCCGCGATCCGGCCCGCCGGGTACTGCGCGCTCCAGTCCACCTCGGCGCCGTGGCTGTGCAGCGAGGCCAGGTTCAGCAGCAGCGTGCGCAGCTCGGGCCGGTTGCGGCGCAGGGTGTGGGCGACGTGGGCGCCCGTCACGTCCAGGTGGGCCAGGGTCTCGCCGATCGAGTGGGAGACGACCGGGTGGGGCGAGACCTCCAGGAAGCGGCGGTGGCCGTCCTCGACGGCGGCGGTGACGGCCTGGGCGAGGCGGACGGGGTTGCGCAGGTTGGCCACCCAGTAGCCGGCGTCGTGGCGCGCTTGCGCCCGCGGGTCGTCGAGCGCCGTGCTGTAGAGGGGCACCTGCGGGGTGCGCGGCCGCAGGTCCGCGAGGGCCTCGCGCAGGTCCTCCGTCAGCGGGTCCATGTGGGCGCTGTGGAAGGCGACGTCGGAGTTGACGCTGCGGACGGGCACGCCGTCCGCCCCCCAGTCCCGTACGAGCGCGGCGACGGCCTCCGCGTCGCCCGAGACCACGGCCGAGGCGGGGGAGGAGGCGATCGCGGCGCAGACCGCGGCGTTCCCTTCGAGGCGGGCGGCCACCTCCTCGAAGGGCAGGCCCGCCATGGCCATGCCGCCCTTGCCGGCGACCCGGCGCAGCAGCGAGGACCTGCGCCCGCTGAGCCGCGCGCCGTCCTCCAGGGACAGCGCCCCGGCGACGACGGCCGCGGCGATCTCGCCCACGGAGTGGCCGATGACGGCGGCCGGCCGGTGGCCGTAGGAGCGCCACACCTCGGCGAGCGCGACCTGCACCGCGAAGATCATCGACTGGGCCCGGTCGACCGCCTCGAAGTCCCCGGAGACGACGGCCTGCCGCGGCGAGAAGCCCAGTTCGGTGCGGAACACCGGCTCCAGGCGGTCGATGACGCCCGCGAACACCGCGTTGTTCGCGAGCAGTTCGCGGGCCATCCCGGACCAGTGCGAGCCGTGGCCGGAGAAGACCCACACCGTCCCGTCGCCCGAGCTCGGGCGGACGGTGCCCTCGGCCACGTTGTCCTGCTCCTGCTCCTCCGCCTCCCCGGCGGCGACGGCCCGCAGGGCGGCCACCAGCTCCGCCCGGCCGTCCGCCACGACCGTGACCCGGTGGTCGAGGTGGGAGCGTCGGGTGGCCAGCGTGTGGCCGACCGAGCACAGCGGGGTGTCGGGGTGCCGCTCCAGCCAGTCGGCGAGCCGGCACGCGTACTCGGCGACGCCCGCCCGGGAGCGGTAGGACAGCGGGAAGAGCTGCGGCACGTTCGGCAGCGGCTCCTCCCCGGTCTCCCCGGCCGGCTCGGGCGCCTCCTCCAGGACGACGTGGCCGATCGTGCCGCCGTAGCCGTACCCCGAGACGCCCGCGCGCCGCGGGGTGTCGCCCTTGGGCCAGACCTGGTGCTCGGTCACCAGTCGCAGCCCCCACTCGTCCCACGGGATGTCCGGGCTGGGCTCGCTGGTGAGGACCGTCGCGGCCATCTCGGCGCGCTGCAGCATCAGCGTCGCCTTGATGATGCCCGCGACGCCCGAGGCGGGCTCGGCGTGCCCGATGTTGGACTTCACCGAACCTATCCAGCACGGCTTGTCGGCGGCGCGGCCCGCGCCGAAGACCGCGTGCAGCCCCGAGGCCTCGACCGGGTCGCCGAGCCGGGTGCCGGTGCCGTGCGCCTCGATGTAGCCGGCCGTCGCCGGGTCCAGGCCCGCGGCCCGCTCCCAGGCCAGCCGGAGCAGGTCGCGCTGCGCGTCGGGGTTCGGGGCCATGATGCCGCTGGTCCGGCCGTCCTGTGCGACGGCCGTACCCTTGATCACGGCCAGCACGCGGTCGCCGTCGCGCTGCGCGTCCGACAGCCGCTTGAGGACCAGCACCCCGCAGCCCTCGGCCCGGCCGTAGCCGTCGCCCTCCGCGTCGAACGGCTTGCTGCGCCCGTCGGGGGAGAGCGCGCCGGCCGCTTCGAGGGTGAGGGTGTAGGCGGGGGAGAGGATGATGTTCACGCCGCCCGCCAGCGCGAGCGAGGTCTCGCCCGCCAGCAGGGACTGGCAGGCCAGGTGCACGGCCACCAGGGAGGCGGAGCAGGCCGAGTCCAGTACGAAGCTCGGCCCGTGCAGGTCCAGCACATGCGAGACCCGGTTGGCGATGCCGGTCAGCTGGGCGCCGATGCCGGTCCACGGCTCGATCCGCGGCAGGTCCTCCAGCAGCCGGCGCCCGTAGTCGTCCGAGCAGGTGCCGATGTAGACCCCGGCGTCGGAACCGGCCACCGAGCGGGGCGCCATGCCGGCGTGCTCCAGCGCCTCCCAGGCGACTTCCAGCACCAGCCGCTGCTGGGGGTCCATCAGCTCGACCTCGCGCGGCGCGATACCGAAGAACTCGGCGTCGAAACCGTCGACGTCCCCGATGAAGTTGCCGGGGCGTTCGGCCCTGCGCAACGCCTCGGTGAACTCCGGGCTAATCTTTGTGTAGGCGCGCCACCGGTCCTCCGGCGTGGATTCCACGGATACCTTGCCGCCGGCCAGGAAGTCCCAGAAGGATTCGGGGGAGTCGATACCGCCGGGGAAGCGGCAGCCGATGCCGACGAGGGCTACTGATTCGTTAATACGCATGCGTCTCAATTCCGTTCGTCCGGGCGAGTGCGGATGCATGACGGAGCGGCGGAAGCCGGGGGCGGGATGCTTTCGCAGAAGGCCGGGCACGATGCGTGCGGACGTTCGCGGAGCTGCCGACGCTCCGCAGGGAAATGCTCGTTGACGAGTTCCCGGTGACTTCCTGATGGGATCCGCTGTCCTTGTGCAACGTTCACACACCATGCGTGGTTGGTCCACACATCGCCGTGGAAGTTGTCAACTTGGTAAGGGGCGCACGCTCTTCGCGGTCGCCGGACGGGGCTGCGAGCTGGCCAGTAGGCAGCTGTTACCCATGGTCACCAGGCGGGGTGCTCCGGCCAATCTCCAGCCGGCCCGTTTCTCGCGCCCGCACTCGGGGCGGTGCTGTTCGCGGTGGCGAACGGTGTCCGGGTGTGAGCTGCAACACCGCTGAATCGCCGCTGTTTCCGGCCATCCGAACCCGTCCGAGCGCAACCGATTTTGCAGTACGTTCGGCCGTGTTCCATCATTGTGACCGCGCGTCAGGCGGACCGCCGGCGCTTCACGAGTGCGTGGTGCACGCGTTCTCGTTGAACAGTCAACCGGAGGGCGGCGAGCGCACTGGCCCCGCCCGGCCGGAACCCCCATCCCTCATTCCCTGAGCTAGGCAAAGGCAGCATGCCCGTCCATCAGCTATCGGACCTCATACGTTATGTCCGTCACAACTCCCCGTTCTATGCGGACCTCTACGCGGACCTTCCGCCGGATGTGGACTGCCTCACCGATCTGCCGGTGGTGGACCAGAGCGCTTTCTGGGCCGCGAATACCCTCCACGGCAATCGCGTCCTGACCGCCCCGCTCGACGAGGCCTCGGTCTTCAAGACCGGCGGCACGACCGGCGCACCCAAATTCTCCTGCTACACCCGCGAGGAATGGCGGGAGTTCGTGACCGCCTTCGGCCACGGCCTCGTCGACGCCGGGCTGCGCCCCGGCCACCGGGTCGCGGACCTCTTCTACGCGGGCGAGCTCTACGCCAGCTTCCTCTTCATCCTCGACTCCCTCTCCCACGCCCCCGTGAGCAGCGTGCGCCTGCCCATCGGCGGCGCCGCCCCGCTGGAGACGACCGTCCCCACGCTGCGCGACTTCGCCGCCCAGATCGTGGCCGGCACCCCGACCACCCTGTGCCGCCTGGCCGAGCACCTGATCGCCGCCGGCGAGCAGCTGCCCTCCGTCGAGCTGCTGTTCTTCGGCGGCGAGGCGCTCTTCGCCGACCAGCGCCGCCTCCTCGCCGGCGCCTTCCCCAACGCCGAGCCCCGCTCGCTCGGCTACGCCAGCGTCGACGCCGGCCTGCTCGGCCGCCCCGTGCCGGGCCCCGACGCCCGCGTCCACCGCGCCTTCGCCCCGCACACCGTCGTCGAGATCCTCGACGACGCCACGGACGAGCCCATCCGCGAGGCCGGCCGCCCCGGACGCGTGGTCGTCACCCAGCTCTTCCGCCGCCTCATGCCCGTCATCCGCTACCCCGCGGGCGACCGCGCCGAGTGGACCGACCCCGAGGCGGGCGTCTTCCGCATCCTCGGCCGCGCCGAGGAAGGCGTGCGCGTCGGCCCCGTCTCCCTGTACTCCCAGGACGCCCAGGGCGCCGTCGCCGCGGCCGACACCGAGGGCCGCGTCGTGGGCATGCAGCTCGTCGTCCGCCGCTGGGACGGCCGCGACGGCCTCGTCCTGCGCCTGGCCACCGCCCCCGGCGACGAGGACCCGGCCGGGCTCGACGTGCTCGCCAAGTCCGTCGTGGCGGAGCTCGAAGAGGCCCGCCCCTTCTACCCCGACGCCGTCGCCACCGGCTTCGTCCACCCGCTGTCCGTCGAGTGGGTGCGCCACCGCGACCTCACCGTCAACCAGCGCTCCGGCAAGCTCGTCCGCGTCATCGACGAAAGGCCCACGGCATGACCGCCGCCCCGACGGCCGGCACCGGCCGCCGGCTGCCGCTGGTCCTGCGCAACCGCGCCTTCGGCGCCGTGTGGCTCGGCCAGGTGCTCACCCAGGCGGCCGTCCGCATGTTCCAGGTCGGCGTCTCCTGGTGGCTCGTCGCCTACGCCGTCTCCGGCGGCAACGGCCTCGCCTCGGGCCTGTTCATGGCGGTCAGCACCGTGCCCGCCGTGGCCCTCGCCCCCTTCGTCGCCCGTGCGATCGGGCGCTTCGCCCACCGCTCCGTGCTGCGCACCGCGGCCGGCGGCGCCGCCGTCGCGGCCACGGCCCTCGCCGTCTGGGCGTACGCGAGCGACCTGCCCATCGCGGCCGCCTACGCCGCGACCCTCGCGCTCGCCACGTGCCAGGCCTTCTTCGACCCCTGCCTGACCACCTCCGTCCCCGAACTCGTCGACGACGAGGACATCGAGGCCGCCACCGGCTTCGAACTGTCCACCCAGTCCCTCGCGAGCCTCGGCGGAGCCCTGCTCGGCGCCCTCATCGTCGACCGCGCAGGGATCCCCGGCCTCGCCGCCGGGTGCGCCGCGGCCTACGCGGCCGCCGCCGTGCTCATCGCGACCGTCCGCTTCCGCACCCCGGCCGCGGGCGAGGGCGCAGGCGAGGCGGGCGGGGAAGCCGGGCCGCGCACCCTGCGCCAGGTCCTCGCCGGCCTGCCGTTCGTGCGCGCCATCCTGATCTGCTTCACCGCGGCCAACCTCTTCACCACGGCCGTGTTCATCGTGATGCCGCTCTACACCAAGTCGGTGCTGCACGGCGACGGAGCGACGGTCGCCCTGCTCGAAGCGGCCCTCGGCACCGGCACCCTCATCGGCTCCTTCACCGGCGCCCGCATCCCCGGACGGCCCACCGTCGTCGGCTCCGCCTGCCTCGGTGCGATGGCCCTCGCCCTCGCCGTCCCCGGCGTCGTCGGCGAACGGCCCGTCATCGCGGGCAGCCTCGCCGTGACCGGCTGGTGCGTCGGCGTCATCGGCGTGCGCTTCGTGGCCCTCTTCCAGCGCCTCGTGCCCACCGCCGACAAGCCCGCCTTCTTCGCGGTCATGCAGGCCGTGCTCGGCGCGACCTTCCCCCTGGCCTCGCTGCTGTTCGGCCTGCTGGGCGACCACCTCTCGCCCCAGACCCTGTGCCTGATCCAGGCGGCCGGTCTGGTGCCGGCGGCGTTCGCGCTGGCGTTGCTGCGCGAGGGCCCCGCGGGCGGCCCGGCGGAGAAGCCCGCGGGCGGGTCCGCCCTCACATCCGCCGGGGAGCCCGCGGAATCCTCCCCGGAAGAGCCTGCGAAGTCGCCCGCGGACCGGCTGCCGGAGAAGCTCCCGGCCCCTGCCGCGCACGGACGCGCGGCGGAGCCCGCCGAGCACCCCGGCACCCCGGCGGCAGCCGGCACCGCGGGAGGCGCGAGGTGACCGTCCCCGCCCCAGCCGCCGAGCAGGCCGCCCCCGGCGACATCGCCGAACTACGCCAGCTCTACTACGCCGTCTACGGCCCGCACTACCCCACGGCGCTCGGCACCGACCCCGCCGTGATGGCCCGCCTCATCGAGGACCCGCACACCCTCTGGCTCGTCACCCGCTGCCCGCGCACCGGCGCCCTCACCGGCTCCGCCGCGGTGCACAGCGAGCCCGGCAGCCGCCTCGGCCGCCTCGAAGGGCTCGCCGTCCACCCCGACCAGCGCGGCTCGGGGCTCGCCGGCCTGCTCACCGAGGCCCTGTGCCGGCGCACACTGGACGCGGGCCGCCTCGACTCCGTCTACGCCACGGTGCGCACCGTCAGCGCCGGACCCCAGCGCGTCGTCGCCCGCAACGGCTTCCGCCCCATGGGCGTCCTGCCCAACGCCGTCGACGTCCACAGCCGCGAGAGCCTCGCACTCTACGCGCGTTACTCGCCCGGCGTGCTGGAACGCCGTGCCCCCGTCGCCGAAGTGCCCGCCCCGCTCGTCCCCCTGCTGCGCACCGCGGAGCAGAGCCTGGGCGTCAGCTATGCGCACACCCGGGCCACCGCACCCGCGCCGGCACCCGCCGGACCCGCGGCCGCGGACCTGGAGATGATCGAGGCGCCGGAGTTCGTCCGCCGCCGCTTCCGCGAGCGCTTCCCCGACGCCGCCCACTGGTTCTACCCCCTGCACACCCCCAACGTGCTGCTCGTCCCCGGCGACGGGAGCTTCGAGGTCTACGCCTGCCTCAACCGGGCCGGCGGCTACTGCGCCCTCGTCGCCGGCCACCCCGGCCCGGCCGTCGCGGCCGCCCACCTCGAACCGATCACCCGCGCCCTGACCCGCGCCGGAGCGGGCTACGTCGAGGCGCTGCTCCCGCTGGACCGGCACGACCTGCTCTCCGCCGGCCTCGCCCAGGGCTTCATCCCCAGCGCCCTCTACCCGGCCATGCGCCGGGAGGGCGACGGCTTCCACGACTACGTCGTGATGTCCCGGACCACCGAGCAGATCGACTTCCGCGGCCTGGTCGCCGACGCGGCCCTGCAGCCCTTCCTGGATTCCTACGTATCGGCCTGGGCGTCGACGTATCTGCCCTCACGCGAGGTTGCCTCATGACACTCACCACACCCCTGAACCCCCATCTCGCCCCGGTCACCGTCCCCGACCCGGACGCCCTCGCACACGTCCAGCGCCTGTGCGACCTGAGCGACCCCTACGCCTCCGGCCCCGCCGAGGAGGAGCTCTTCGCCGCCGCCATGGCCGAGAGCCACGCCTGGCACCGCGAGCGCTCCCCGTTCTTCCGCGACCTGCACACGGCCACCGCCGCGGACGCGCCCTACGGCGCGCCCCTGGTCCACGCCAACTTCTTCAAGCGCCACGAAGTGCTGTCCATCCCCCGCGAGGACGTCCACCTGCACCTGACCTCGTCCGGCACCACCGGGCAGAAGTCGCAGATGTTCTTCGACGAGTGGACCATCCGCTCCGCCCAGCGCATGGTCGCCCGCATCTTCGAGCGCAACGGCTGGATCACCCCCGAGCAGCCCGTCAACTACCTGCTGTACAGCTACGAGCCGGCCCGGGACCTCAAGCTGGGCACGTCCTTCACCGACAACTACCTGTGCGACTTCGCCCCGGCCCGCCAGGTCGAGTACGCCCTGCGCAACACCGGCGGCGGCCACGAGTTCGACCCCTTCGGCTGCATCGCCGCGCTGCGCCGCTTCGCCGAGGACGACGCCCCCGTCCGGATCCTGGGCTTCCCCGCCTTCCTCTGGTTCACCCTGGAGCGCATGCGCGCCATGGGCATGCCGCCCCTGCAGCTGCCCGAAGGCTCGCTGATCATCCTGGGCGGCGGCTGGAAGGGCCACACGGACCAGCAGATCGGCAAGCACGAGCTCTACGCCCGCGTCACCGAACAGCTCGGCGTCCCCTCCGAGCGGATCCGCGACACCTTCGGCTCCGTCGAGCACTGCATCCCCTACATCGAGTGCTCCCACCACAACCTGCACGCACCGGTGTGGTCCCGGGTGTTCATCCGCTCCACCCGCACCCTCGAACCGCTGCCGTACGGAGAGAAGGGCTACCTGCACCTGGTCTCCCCGTACATCACCTCCGTGCCGGCCCAGAGCGTCGTCATGGGCGACCTCGCCTCCCTCCTCCCCGGCGAAGAGTGCGGCTGCGAGCTGGACACCCCGTGGTTCACCATCCACGGCCGCGCCGGAGTGAGCCGCAACAAGAGCTGCGCGGTGGCCGCCGCCGAGCTGATGAAGGGAATGTCATGACCGAGACCATGAACCACCACTACTGGCAGGGCGCCTTCATCGGCGACGACGAGGCCGCACGCCGCCTCGAGACCCTGCCCGCGGCCGTCGAGCAGGCCCTGTCGTCCCCGCTCGACACCGAGACCGTCCTGGCCGCCTGCGACGGCCTCGCGAACGCCCTGCGCGACCCGGCCCACCCCGTCCGCGCCCGGCTCGCCCCCCACCTGCCGGAGGGCGAGGACGCCGACGGCCTCCTCGGCGAACTCGCCGCCTTCCTCGGCCGCGACGCGCTCAGCCGCAAGCTCCGCCGCGAACTGGGCGGCACCGCGCCGCAGCGCCTGAACCGGCCCGACGCCAAGGAGACCGTCTACGAGGCATGGGCCCCCGTCGGCCTCGTCGCCCATATCGCCCCCGGCAACGCCGCGACCGTCGCCCCCCTCAGCCTGATCGAGGGCCTCCTCGCCGGCAACGTCAACGTCCTCAAGACGAGCAGCGCCGACACCCTCCTCGCCCAGCACCTCCTCGCCGAGCTCGCCGCCCTCGACCCCACGGGGGCCGTCGCCGAGCGCGTCATCGTGCTGCGCTTCTCCTCCGGCCGCCAGGAGTGGCTGAAGCTCATGTGCGCCCCGGCCGACGCCGTCGCCGTCTGGGGCGGCGAGGCGGCCGTCGAGGGCGTCGCCGCCCACGTCCCGGCCGGCTGCCGGCTCGTCGAGTGGGGCCACAAGATCTCCTTCGCCTACCTCACGCGCGACGCGTGGGCCGACGAGGAGACCCTCGCCGCCCTCGCCGCCGACGTGTGCCTCTTCGAGCAGCAGGCCTGCTCCAGCCCCCAGGTCGTCTACCTCGACACCGAGGACGCCGACGACGTCTTCGCCTTCGCGGAGCGCTTCGCCGCCGTCCTCGCCGGGATGCCCCCGGCCGCCGCGGAGGACCTCGACCCGGCGGAGGAGGCCGAGCTCACCACCACCGAGCTCATCGCCCGCCTCGAGGAACACCTCGGCCTGACCAAGGTCATCGCCGCCCCCGACGGCTCCTGGCGCGTCATGGCCGACACCCGGCCCGCGCTGACCGCCTCCCCGCTGCACCGCAGCGTGTGGGTCAAGCCCTTGCCGCGCAAGGGCCTGATCGGCGCCCTGCGCCCCATGCGCCGCTACCTGCAGACCGCGGGCATCGCCGGCAGCCGCACCGACGTCGCGGAGCTGGCCGCCACGGTCCTGGCCGCGGGCGCCACCCGCGTCACCCCCGTCGGCGCGATGACCGCCGGCTATTCCGGCGAACCCCACGACGGCGTCTACGCCCTCCAGCGCTACAGCCGCCGCGTCGCCGTCCAGGCCGACGAGCGCTTCGCCACCACCGCCTGCCTCGACGACCTGGCCCGCGCCGCCGAATTCCCGGCGCCCACCGGCCCGCTGCTGGACAAGGCGGCCGTCCAGGAGCGCAACCGCGACGTCGCCCGCGGCGACGCCGAGCTGTACTTCCGCAGCGGCGGCAGCACCGGGGCCCCCGCCCTGTCCCTCTTCAGCTACGACGACTACGACACCCAGATGCACGCCGCCGCCCGCGGCCTGCTCGCCGCCGGCTACGACCCGGCCCGCGACCGCACCGCCAACCTCTTCTACTGCGGCGGCATGTACGGCAGCTTCATCAGCTTCTTCTCCATCCTGGAGCGGCTGGGCGGCGTCCAGATACCGATGGCCGCGGGCCCCGACCACCGGGCCACCGCCGAGGCCATCGTCGCCCACGAGGTCGACACCCTCTTCGGCATGCCCTCCTACCTGTGGCAGCTCCTGCACGAGCAGGAGGAGCTGCTGCGCTCCTACGGCGGCATCCGCAAGATCTTCTACGGCGGCGAGCACTTCACCGACGAGCAGCGGCGGACCCTCGCCGACACCTACGGCATCGAGGTCGTCCACTCGATCACCTACGGCAGCACCGACCTCGGGCCGCTGGGCTACCAGTGCACCGAGAGCACCGGCAGCGTCCACCACCTCCACGCCGACCTGCACACCCTGGAGATCCTCGACGTCGCCTCCGACGAGCCGGTGGAGCCGGGCGAGACCGGGCGGCTGGTCTTCACCACCCGTGCCCGGCGCGGCCAGCACCTCGACCGCTACGTCATCGGCGACCTCGGCCGCGCCCTGCCCGGGCGCTGCCCCTGCGGCAGTCACTCCCCGCGCTTCGAACTGCTCGGGCGGCTGGGCGACGTGATGCGCATCGCGACGTACTTCCTCAACTACCGCCGCTTCGTGGCGATCGCGGAGGAGAGCCTGCGTTTCGTGGGCGAACTGCAGATCGTCCTGGCGAACGACGGCGCCCGTGAGGCGCTCGCCGTCCGCATGGAGCGCACGCCCACGACGGACGTGGCCGCGGCGCGGGAGGCATTCCTGACGGCCTACCCCGAACTGCACACCGCCGTCGACGAGAAGCTCCTCGCCTTCACCGTCGAAGCGGTCGACGGAGCGGCGCTCGACCGCACCCCGACCAGCGGCAAGCTGCGCACGGTTGTGGACAACAGGTAGCCGGGTGGTTCCCCGTGCCCCTTCAGGGGCGCGGGGAACTGCGCGACCGGCCACGGACGGCCCGCAGTCACCCGACCGCGTTTCCGGCGGAAGCCTCCGTCCGCCACTCGGCCGCAAAGGCACGGGCCGGGTTGGCGACGAACACCTGCTGCGCGAAGCCCTCTCCCAGATCGGCCGTCAGGGCGGGCCGAAGCCTGCGCAGCAGGTACGGCATGCCCGGGCCGTCCGCCGCCGAGCGCGCGGCGGCCGTCGTGGTGTCCCCGCCCAGGAGGATCCGGCCGGCGTGGCCCGCCCCGGCGAGGGCCGTCAGCGCATCGAACAGCCGCCAGTCCGTGGCATGGTGGGCGCGCGACGGGCCGTCGAAGGCGAGGAAGGCCCCCTCTCCGGCCGCCCGGAGGTGCACGCGCAGGTCGGGCGAACGGTTGAGGTGGCCGAGGACGACCCGGTCCGCCGGCACACCCAGCTCCCCGCACAGCAGGTCCAGCACGTCCAGGGCGCCCGTGCCCAGTTCGAGGTGGACGGCGATCGCCGCCCCCGTCGCCCGGTGCGCCCGCGCGGCGGCGGTCATCACGTGCCGCGCGTGCCCGTCGAGGCCGTGGAAGCCCCCGGCGACCTTGATCAGCCCGGCGCGGACCGGCCCTTGCGTCAGGTCCCGGACGAACAGCTCCGCCAGCCGGTCCCGGTCGCGGTCCAGGCGCTCCTGCTCGTAGTGCACCGCCTGGTGCAGCCCCGTCGCGGCGACCACGTGCATCCCCGTGGCGGATGCCAGCGCCGCGAGATCGGCCCGCCGGCGCCCCATGCCGCGGGGCGTCCACTGCACCACCGCCTGCCCGCCCGCCTCCCGGAAGGCGCGCAGCTCCGCGCCCGCCGCCTCCACGTCGTCGAGCTCCTGGCCCGGCAGCCGGGGACTGCGCAGGAAGAGGTGGTCGTGCGCGTCGCAGACCCCCAGCTCCTCCGCGGGAACGTCCCCCAGAACGGTCCGTATGACGGGCCCCATGGCGTCTCCTCCGCTCTCCATGCGTAACGGCTCACCCGTTACATGATCAGCGCGATCACTGTAACGGGTGAGCCGTTACGATGCCCGTATGACCGACGAGGACGACCGCCTGGCCTTCCGCTTCGACTGCGGAGCCGGCTGGCTCAACCTGCTCGCCACCAGGGGCCGGCACTTCAGCGCCGACCCGGTCGAGCGCCTGGCCACCCCGGAGAGGCTGGCCGAGTGGCTCGACCGCAGCGAGCTGACACCGGCCCGGCCGCCCGGCGCCGCGGACCTCCGGCGGGCCCACGCCCTGCGGGAGACCCTGCGCCCCCTCGCCCTGGCCGTCGCGGAAGGGCAGCCGCCGCCGGCCGGAGCCGTCGGGGAACTCACCCGCTTCCTCGGCGAGGAGCGCGACCCCGTACGGCTCGTCGCGGCGGACCGGCTGCTGCGGGAGCCGCCCGCCACGGCCGGAGCGGCTCTCGCCCGCATCGCCCGGCAGGCCGCCGATCACCTCACCGGCCCCGAGCGCCGCACCCTGGCCGTCTGCCCCGAGCACGACTGCCGCGGCGTCTTCGCCAACCCCACCGGCCGCCGCCGCTGGTGCCCGTCACCGGCCTGCGCGA
>NZ_JBAMDC010000105.1:0-18995 GCF_036961605.1 Streptomyces sp. KLMMK | reverse complement strand
GTGCCCGGGCTGGACGCGGCGGAGGCCGCGGCCATCAGCGGCGTCTTCGGCGCCGGAGCGGTGCCCGTCACCGCCCCGAAGGCCCTCACCGGCCGGCTCTACTCCGGCGGCGGCCCGCTGGACGTCGCGACGGCGCTGCTGTCGATCCGCGACGGCGTCATCCCGCCGACCCCCACGGGCGCCCCGGTGCCCGAGGCCTACGGCCTCGACCTGGTCCGGGGCGGGCCCCGCGACCAGCAGGTCCGCACCGCCCTGGTGCTCGCCCGCGGCCGGCACGGCTTCAACTCGGCCGTCGTCGTCCGCGCCGCGTAGGCACGGGCGCCGGCTCCCCTCACCCCATCGGCCTTCTCTACCGCTTGGAGCAATTCCCATGGCCCACATGACCGTTGACGACGTCCGCCGCATCCTCGTCGAGTGCGCCGGCGTCGACGACAGCATCGACATCACCGGTGACATCTCCGACCGCCCCTTCGACGAGCTGGGCTACGACTCGCTCGCCCTGATGGAGAGCGCCGCCCAGATCAAGCAGGAGTTCGGCGTCGTCGTCCCGGACGACGAGCTCGTCGAGGTCGAGACGCCGCGCGCGCTCATCGACCTCGTCAACGGCCTGGTCACCGAGGCCGCCGCCGCCTGACGCGCCGCGCGCCGCACCGGGCGGTCCGCAGCACCCGGGTCCGGGCACGGGACACCCACGTGCCCGGGCCCGGCCCCGTACGCACCGAGGAGACGAACGACATGACGGAACCGCGCCGGCACCACACCGAGCACACCCTGGATGTTTCCGCGCCCCCGGAGGTGCTCTACGCCCTGGTCGCGGACGTCACGACCTGGCCCGCGATCTTCGGGCCGAGCGTCCACGTCCACCACCTGGAGCGCGGCGAGCGGGCGGAGCGCTTCGAGATCTGGGCCACGGTCAACGGCAAGGTCAGCACCTGGACCTCCCGGCGCACCCTCGACCCCGAGGCGCTGCGCGTGACCTTCCGCCAGGAGCGCAGCACGGCCCCCATCGCCTCCATGGGCGGCGAGTGGATCTTCGAGGCGCTGCCGGGCGGCGGCACCCGCGTGGTGCTGCTCCACGACTTCACGGCCGTCGGCGACGCCCCGGAGACGGTCGCGGCCGTCAACGCCGCGCTCGACCGCAACAGCCCCGAGGAGCTGGCGGCGCTGGCGCGGATCGCCGAGTACGGCGGCACCGCTTCCGACGTGGTGTTCTCCTTCACCGACACCGTGGAGCTGACGGGTTCGGCCGCCGACGCCTTCGACTTCGTCGACCGCGCCGGCCTGTGGGCGGAGCGGCTCCCGCACGTCCGGCAGGCCCGGCTGACCGAGGACGTCCCCGGCATCCAGGACCTGGAGATGGACACCGTCACCGCCGACGGCTCCGCCCACACCACGCACTCCACCCGTATCTGCCGCGGCCCGGAGTGGATCGCCTACAAGCAGCACGTCATGCCGAAGCTGCTGCTCGGCCACAGCGGCCTGTGGCACTTCGCGGACAAGCCCGGGGGCGGGGCCGTCGCCACCGCCCGGCACACGGTGGCGATCGACCCCGAGGCGGTCACCGAGGTCCTGGGCGCGGGTGCCACGCTCGCCGACGCCCGCGCGTACCTCCGCGAGGCCCTCGGCCGCAACAGCCTCGCCACCATGGCGCACGCCGCGACCTACGCCGAGCAGCGCGCCGCCGCACAGGCCGGCTGACCCCTTCTCTCCCCCCTTCCCCCTTCCCCTCCCCCTTCTTCCTTCGTTCCCGGAGAGGCACCATGACCGCCACCCAGTCCCTGACGGAGCTCCACTCCCAGGTCCAGCACTTCTACGCCCACCAGATGCACCACCTCGACGCGCGCCGCTTCGAGGAGTACGCGGCGACGTTCACCGAGGACGGCGTCTTCCAGCACTCGCCGGGCGCCGAGCCCGCCGTCGGCCGCCCCGGCATCGTCGAGGAGCTGGTGAACTTCCACAAGAAGTTCGACGGCGACCCGGTCACGCGCCGCCACTGGTTCAACCAGATCGCCCTGGACCCGCAGGACGACGGCACGGTCAAGTCGACGGTGTACGCCCTCGTGGTGACCGTCCGCCCCGGCGGCAAGCCCGAGATCAACCCGAGCTGCACCGTGCACGACACGCTGGTGGTGAACGGCGGCGAGGTGCAGCTGAAGTCCCGCCTGATCACCCATGACCAGGTCTTCTGACATCGGATCCCTGAGCGGGGCCGTCCCCGCCGCCGTCCCCGCCGCCGACCGGGTGGCCGCACTGGAGCGCCGCCTCGGCGACCCCCTCGACCCGGGCAACCCCCTCGGTCACGCCGCCGTGCTGGCCGCCGACCGCCGGGGCGAGCTGCCGCTGGGCGGCGAACCCCTGCTGGACGCCTTCGGCCTGCGCGAGGAGATCGTCCCGCAGCCCCTCGGCGGCCGGCTGACCGGCCTGGACACCGCGACGCAGCTGCTGCGCGCGGTGTTCCGGCGGGACTTCGCCCTCGGCCGCGGCCACGGCTCGGCCTCCCTGGTCTCCGCGGTGTTCGCCTGGTGCCACGGCACCCCGGAGCAGCAGGCCCGCACGGCCCGGCTGCTCCTGGACGGCGGGCGGCTGTCCGTCGCGTTCCAGAACATGTCCTACGGCAACGAGTTCAGCAGCGGCGACCTCACCCTGACCCCCGCACGGCAGGGCGGCGGGGTGCTGGACGGCCGCACCCCGCTGATCGCCAACGCCCCCCTGGCCGCAGGCTTCGTCCTGCTCGCCCGGCACGCGGACGGCGACGGCGCCCACTCGGCGCTGCTCCTGGACCGCGCCGACCTGCCGCCGGACGCCGTGCGGCTGCTGTCCCGGTACGACGCCACCGCGGTGCGCCGGCTGCCCGCGGGCTTCCTGGAGTTCGACCGGTGGCCCGTGCCGGCGGGCAGCACGCTCGGCGCGCCCGGCGACGGCACGGCGGTCGCGCTGCGGTCCCTCCAGGTCAGCAGACCGCTCGTGCCGTCGATGGCGGTCGGCTGCGCCGACACCGCCCTGCGCTCGGTGGTCGCGGCGGTGCTGGAGCGCGCACCCGGGGTGCGCCCGCTGACCTCGCGGTACGCGCGGCGCGCGATCACGTCCTCGTTCGCGGACGTGCTGGTGTGCGACTGCCTGCTGCTGGCCGCGATCCGCTCGCTGCACCTCCTGCCGGAGGAGTCCAGCGTCTGGACGGCCGCCGCCATGTGCCTGGTGGTGCGCATGCTGCAGCAGAGCACGGGCGACCTCGCGGCCGTGCTGGGGCCGCGCGCCCTGCAGGAGGAAGGCGGCTTCGGTACGTTCCGCAAACACCTGCGCGACCTGTCCGAGATCCCGCCGGGTCCGATCGGCGCCGCCGCGGCTCTGGCCACCCTGGTCCCCCAACTCCCCTTCCTCGCCCGGACCTCGTGGACCGCGGCCACGCCACCGCCCGGCCTGTTCTCGGCCTCGGCACCTCTGCCCCCGCTCGACCCCGGACGGCTCGACCTCGCCGCCGGCGCGGACACGCTGATGGCCGTGCTGCCGCACGCCGAAGAGACCCTGGACGCCCTCCCCGTCACCGGCCCGGACGGGGAGGTGCTGCACTCGCAGGTGCGGGCGCTGGCCGCGGAGCTGCGGGCGCTCGGCCAGGAGTGCCGCGCGCTGCCCGAGCAGGACCTCGCCGCCCTGGCCACCCCGCACGGCTACGCCCTCGCCGAGCGCTACACCCTGCTCGCGGCGGCGGCGGCCTGCCTGGGCGTGTGGCTGCACGGCGACCGGGAGCGGGAGGCGGGCTTCCTGTCCGACCCCGCCTGGCTGATCGCCGCGCTCGGCAGGGTCCAGTTCCGTCTCGGCCTGCCGGAGCCCGCCGCCGACGACCGGCGCGGCGAGGCGCTGCTCGCGGCGGTGGTGGAGCGCTGCGCACAGGGCCGCAGCCTCGACCTGTACGACGTGCTGCTGGGCGGCGCGCCGACCGCTGCATAGCGCCCGCCGCGTAACGGGCAGTCGCATAAAGGGAGATGACATGGCCACATCCGGTCGCCGCGGGCTGGCCGGTCCGGCGCCCGTCCGGGTGACGGCCCCGGACGGCCCGTGGACCGCCACGGACACCGCCATGGAGGAGCGGGGCTTCGCGCTCCTCTACGGGCTGATGGCCGACTGGGGCGACCACGGCCTGCCGGACGACGAGCTCGGCAGGCTGCTCGGGCAGGAGGCCGGGCGCCACGCCGGCATCCGCCAGGAACAGACCCGGCGGCGCTTCGCCGCCTCCCGGCTCCTGCTGAAGTACGCGGCGGGCGCCGTCCTGGACGCCGACCCGGGCGAACTGGAGCTGGCCCGCAACCCCAACGGCAGGCCCTACCTGCGCGGTTGCGGGCAACTGGAGGTGAGCCTGAGCCACACGGGGGACATCCTCGCGGTGGGTCTCAGCCACGTCGGCCCGATCGGGGTCGACGTGGAGTCCTCGGCACGCTCCATCTACGGCACGGGCCTGGCCGAGGAGTCCTTCACCGCCTACGAGCGGGCCGCGCTGGGCTGGCTGCCGGAGCGGGACCGCAACGCGTCCATGATCCGCCTGTGGACGCTCAAGGAGGCGTACAGCAAGGCCCTGGGCCTGGGCCTGCGACTGCCCTTCACCTCCTTCGGCTTCACGATCCCGGCCGCGTCGGGCGCCACGGCCCGCCTGCTGCGCTCGGACGGCTCACCGGCCGACGACGGCGACTGGCACCTGGAGTCCCACACGCTGGACGCGGGCTACACGGTCAGCGCGGCGGTGGCCCCGGCGGTCTTCGGCACGACGAGAAGACCGACGGCGGGAACGGTCCTGGACGCGGGGCTGGCGGCAGCAGTGCTGGCGGCCCGTCCCCCTCGACCCGCACTCGATCCCCGCTCGCCACAGTGATCGGGTCCACCCCCGACCACCCACGGAGCGCACCCCGTGAACACCCGGAACACCCACGACACCCCCCGACTCCAAGAGGTCGCGGAGAACGTCCACGCCTACATCCAGCCCGACGGCGGCTGGTGCCTGAACAACGCCGGCCTCATCGTCGCCGGCAACCGCTCCGCCCTGGTCGACACGGCCGCCACGGAGGCGCGGGCACGCGCCCTGAAGGAGGCCGTCACGCCGCTCACGGCGCGGCCCCCGCAGTTCGTCGTCAACACCCACTCCCACGGTGACCACACCTTCGGCAACTACCTGTTCGCCGACGACGCGGTGGTCGTCTCCCACGAGCGCACCCGCACCGAGATGGCGGACATCGGCCTGCACCTGACGGGCCTGTGGCCCGAGGTGTGCTGGGGGGACGTCTCCGTCGAGCTGCCCACCCTCACCTTCCGCGACCGGCTGACCCTGCACATCGGGGACGTCACGGCCGAGCTGCTGCACCCGGGCACCGGGCACACCACCAACGACACGGTCGTCTGGCTGCCCGAGCAGCGGGTCCTGTTCACCGGCGACCTGGTGATGTCGGGGGCCACTCCGTTCTGCCTGATGGGCTCGGTCTCCGGCTCCCTGGCCGTGACCGAGCAGCTGCGCGCGCTCGACCCGGTGACGGTCGTCGCGGGCCACGGCCCCGTGGGCGGACCGGAGTTGCTGGACGCCACGGAGGGGTACCTGCGGCGCGTCCAGGAGATCGCGCGGGCCGGCCTCGCGGCGGGGATCGGCCCGCTGGAGGCCGCGCGCGAAGCGGACCTCGGGGAGTACGCCGAACTGCTCGACTCCGAGCGCCTGGTGCCCAATCTGCACCGCGCCTACGCGGAGGAGAAGGGGGCTCCTCCCGGCCGTCCGCTGGACATCGGCCTGCTCTTCTCGGAGATGATCGAGTACCACGGCGGGCTGCCCGCGTGCCACGCATGACACACGTATGAAGCGCACGTGACGGGCCTCGCAAGAAAGAAAACCTACCGGTCGGTAGCCTGACACTCTCATCAAACCGAGGTGGGGGTTTTGTGCGGCCGACACCTACGTTGTCAGCACTTGCTCAACGCGGCACAGGGATCTTTGCACCCGGTACAGGAGTGTGTGCAGTGCGATTCAACCTCATCGGCCCGTTCGAGATCGTCACCGGAGACGGACGACCACCACACCTGCCCAGCACGCCGAAGGTGTGCCAGACCCTGGCCCTGCTCCTGACCCGGCCCAACGAGATCGTCACCTCGGAGTCGCTGATCCAGGAGCTCTGGGGCGAGGCCCCGCCGCGCAGCGCCTTGACCACGTTGCAGACGTACATCTACCACGCGCGCAAGATGTTCATAGCCGAGCGGCTGGTGCCCGCCGAGCGGGCCCTGCTGATCACCCAGCCGCCCGGCTACCTCATCCGCGTGGAGGACCACGAGGTCGACATCAAGATCTTCGAACGCCTCGTGCTGCAGGGGAAGACGGCGCTGGAGAACGGCCGGCCCGAGGCCGCCGTCCAGCGCCTGGAGCAGGCGCTGGCCCTCTGGCGGGGTCCCGCGCTCTCCAACATCCCCGCGGGCGACGTCCTCACCGGCCGCATCGTGCACCTCAACGAGCTGCGCATCCGGGCCCTGGAGCTGCGCATCGAGGCGGAGCTCCAGCTCGGCCGGCAGCGCGAGTCCATCCCCCTGCTGCGCGCCCTGGTCAACGACTACCCGCTCAACGAGTGGTTCCACGGCCAGCTGATCTCCGCCCTCAACCACTCCGGCCGGCGCGCCGAGGCCCTGCAGGCGTACCAGAGCCTGCGCCGGATCCTCAACGACGAGCTGGGCCTCGAGCCCTCCCCGGAGCTGCAGCGGCTGCAGCTGGACGTGCTCAACCCCTCGGAGACGGTGCCCGCGCAGCGCCGCCCCCTGGTGTCCGCCGGCCTCTGACCCCGGTCACCCGCACACGAAGCGCCGGACGGACCCTCGACGGGTCCGTCCGGCGCTTTCCGTGACGTGACCGGCAGGCCGGTCAGGGGAGTTGCTCCGGCGGAAGCCGCTCAGGCGGAGGCGTTCAGCAGCCGGGCGTACGCGCCTGCCGCCGTCGGGAACTGCAGACCGCTGTGGCCCGCACCGCAGTTCACGTCCCGCCAGCGCCGCTGGAGCTCCTCGCCCTCGGCCTGCGCACGGGTGCCGGCCGAGCGCAGCAGGCGGTCGGAGACCGTCGCGAGCATCTCCGCGGCGAGCGCGCAGTCCCGGCCGTTGCGGGCGGTGCCGAGTGCGTCGACGGCACCGGAGTCGGTGGTGCGGGCGACGCGCTCCAGCAGCAGCCCGGCCGCGTCGGTCTCGCCCTCGGCACGGGCCAGGAGCTGTTCGAAGGTGCCGTGGTCGGAGCCGCCGGAGATGGCGCCCGCGGGGGCCGCCAGCTTGGCGGCGACGAGCTCGCGCCAGCGGCGCAGCGCGCCCCGGGTCGCGCCGAGCAGGGGCCCGGCGAGGGTGACACCGTTGGCGGCCTTCATCGGCACCCGGTGGCAGGCCGCCTCCGCCTCGGGGGCGAGGCCGGCGAGCAGCACGTCGAGGGGGACGGTGAACGCGTCGGGCACCAGCACCTCGTCGAGCACGACGGTGTTGCTGCCGGTGCCGCGCATGCCGATGACCTGCCACGTCTCGCTGATCGCGTAGTCGGTGCGGGGCACGGCGAGGACGCGCACGCCGGTGCCCTCCTCACCGGTGCGGGCGGCGACGAGCGTCCAGTCGGAGAAGTCGACGGCGCTGACGTAGTTCCACGAGCCGGTGACACGCCAGCCGCCGGGTGCGCGCTCGGCCGTGCCCGAGGGCATGAGCCCGGCGACGACGACGGTCTGCGGCCCCTTGGCCCAGACGCCCTCGCGGCCCTCCTGCGGCAGGTAGGCGGTGAGCCGTCCGGCGCTGGCGATCACGGAGGCGAACCAGGCGGCCGAGGCGCAGCCCTCGCCGAGCGCCGCGGAGGCGTCGAGGAGCTCCGCGAAGGTCCCGGCCGCACCGCCGAGCGCCGCCGGGGCGAAGTGGCTGGAGAACCCGGCGGCCACGATCGCCTCCACGACGGGCGGGGAGAGACGGCGGTCCGCCTCCGCGTCCGCGGCGTGCGCGGCGGCGAGCGGGGCGGCCGCGGCGGCGGCCTCCAGCAGGGTGGGTACGGCTGCGGCTGCGTCCCTGGTCATCGTGAGGGCTCCTGTGGTGTGCGGTGGTGCGGTGGGTGGCGGTGCGGGCGCGCCGGGAGGGGCCGGAGCGCGTCAGGAGGTGCGGGCGTCAGGAGTTCTTCGCGGCGAAGTCCCGGATGGACTCGGCCGAGTAGTCGATCATCTCGGGGGTGAGGCCGGGGTAGACGCCGATCCAGAAGGTGTGCTCGGCGACGAGGTCGCTGTTGGCGAGCGAGCCGCTGATCCGGCGCGGGCGGTCCAGGTAGGCCGGGTGGCGGGTGAGGTTGCCGGCGAAGAAGCGGCGGGTGCCGATCTTCCGGCCCTCCAGGAACGCCACGAGGTCCTTGCGGGTGTAGCGGGCCTCGGGGCGCACGGTGATGGCGAAGCCGAACCAGCTGGGGTCGCTGTCGGGCGTGGCCTCCGGCAGGAGCAGCCCCGGCACCCCGTCCAGGCCCTCGCGCAGCCGCTTCCAGTTGGCGCGCCGGGCCTCGCCGAACGCATCGATCTTGGAGAGCTGGCTGAGGCCGAGGGCGGCCTGGAGGTCGGTCGCCTTCAGGTTGTAACCCACGTGGGAGAAGATGTACTTGTGGTCGTAGCCGTGCGGCAGGTCGCCCATCTGGTAGTCGAACCGCTTGAAGCAGCGGTTGTCCTCGCCCGGCTCGCACCAGCAGTCCCGGCCCCAGTCGCGCATGGACTCGACGATGCGCGCGAGCGCGAGGTTGTCGGTCAGCACGCAGCCGCCCTCGCCCATCGCGAGGTGGTGCGCGGGGTAGAAGCTGGTGGTGGCGATGTCGCCGAAGGTGCCGGTGGGCTTGCCGCGGTAGAGCGAGCCGACGGCGTCGCAGTTGTCCTCGATGAGGAAGAGGTCGTGCTCCTCGGCGAGCTTCGCGACCTCCTCGACGGCGAAGGGGTTGCCCAGCGAGTGCGCGATCATGATCGCCTTGGTGCGCGGGCCGATGGCCTCGGCGATGCGCTCCGGCGTCGTGTTGTACGTGCCGAGCTCGACGTCGATGAAGACGGGCACCAGGCCGTTCTGGATGATCGGGTTGACGGTGGTCGGGAAGCCCGCCGCCACGGTGATCACCTCGTCGCCGGGCTGCAGCCGCCGGTCCTCCAGCTGCGGGGAGGTGAAGGCCGACAGCGCGAGCAGGTTGGCCGAGGAGCCCGAGTTGGTCAGGTGGGCCTTGCGCAGCTTGAAATACTTGGCGAACTGGCGCTCGAAGCGGCGGGAGCTCACGCCGGCGGCGATGCGCATGTCCAGCGCGGCCTCGACCAGCGCCACCCGGTCGTCGGCGTCGAAGACCGCACCGGCCGGCCACACGCCGGTCTCCCCGGGGACGAACTCCTTCTCGTCGCTGCCGTGGTACTCACGGACCTGCTCCAGAATGCGGGCCTTGGCCTCGTTCATATCTCTTCGCCTCCTACGGCGTACTCAGCGAGTCGTCGGGCGGTGCCGGCCCGGCCTCTGCGCGCGTGCCCTGCCCGGTGGACGTCGGCGACCAGCTCCGCGTGGCGGACGGTCGCCTCGCCGGTCGTCGTACCGGCGCCGGATCCGATGGTCGTCACCAACGCTCGGACGGCGGCCGTGACCTGGTCGAACGGCTCCAGCTCCAGCTCCTCGACGCCGCCGCGCCGCTCGATCACGACCACCGGGCGGTGGTCGGCCGGGGGCGTGAAGGCGTGGTCGAGGCGGAGCCGGCCCCCGCTGCCGAGCACTTCGTAACGTGACGTGTAGTGGTGTTCCATGCCGAACGTGAGGTGCGCGGTCACCCCGTCGTGCCGCCGCAGCAGCACACTGCCCGCGACGTCCACGCCCCGCTCCGGGTCGGTGCGCAGGTCCGCGCCGACCACCTCCAGGCCGGGCCCGAGCAGCAGCTGGGCGGCCCGCAGCGGGTAGACGCCGACATCGAAGAGCGCGCCGCCGCCGAGGTCCGCCCGGTAGCGGATGTCACCGTCGGGCCGCGGCGGGATGGCGAACGCGGCGTGGACGGTGCGGACGTCGCCGATCGCGCCCTCGTCCAGCAGCCGCCGCACGTGCCGGTGCTGCGGGTGGTGGACGAACATGAAGTTCTCCATCAGCACCAGCCCGCGGGAGCGCGCGAGGTCCACGAGCCGTGCCGTCTCCGCGGCGTCCAGGGTCAGCGGCTTCTCGGCCAGGACGTGCTTCCCGGCGAGCAGCGCGCGCTCGGTCCACTCGGCGTGCAGCGCCGAGGGCAGCGGCACGTAGACGGCGTCGACGTCGTCCCGCTCCAGCAGCTCGGCGTAGCCGGCGGCGGCTTCGGCCCCGTACTGCTGCGCGACCTGCGCGGCCCGGGCGGTGTCGCGGGCCGCCACGGCCGTGAGCGCGATGCCCCCGGTCCGGGCCACGGCGGGCAGCACCCGGCGCAGGGCGATGTCGGCGCAGCCCAGGAGGCCGAGGCGCACCGTCCCGGCCGCGGTGCCCCGCTCGGCGGCGTTCACCGCAGGAACCGCAGGCAGGCCAGGAGGTTGCGGGCCTCGACGTTCACGTGGTGGGAGTGGCGGACCATCGCCCCGAGCTGATGGGGTGTCATCCAGATGTGGTCCGGGCCGACGTCGAGCGGGAAGTCGTCCGGCGCCTCGACCGCGAGGTAGCGGTTCTCCGCGTGGTAGAAGCGGCCGCCCTCCTCGGAATGGACGACGTCCAGCAGGACCCGCTCGGGGGCTGCCGAGAGCACCTCGTCCAGGAACCGCGGACGGCTCCCGGCGGGCAGGCCCTCGTAGTTGGCGGGCGCGCACTGCACGGTGGGGCCCATTTCGAGGACGTCGAAGCTGCCCGCCTCGGTGCGCGCGTTCACCAGCAGGTGGACGGTGCCCTCGATCCGCCGGGCGAGGAAGGCGATCACGCCCCGCCCGACCGGCGCGATCATGGGCTGCGACCAGCGGGCGACCTCGCGGCCCTGGGCCTCGACGTCCACGCCGATGACCTTGAAGAAGCGGCCGCTCTCGTGCACCACGGCCCCGTCGGACTCGGCCCAGCCGCCGACCTCCGCCAGCGGGATGCGGCGGCGGTCGAGCCGGTGCGAGGCCTTGGCCTCGGTGAACCAGCTGAGCAGCGCGGCCGTCCCGTGCAGGGCCCGGCCCTCGGCACCGGTGGTGCGGCCCTGGACGGCCCAGCCGTCGGGGAGGCCCGACAGCACGGTGCGGGTGTCCATGTTGACGAGGTTCTCGACGTTCAGCAGCTCGCCGATCTGGTCCAGCGTGAGCCAGCAGAAGCCGTCGCGGACGGGGACGTCCCCCTCCACCTCGATGATCATGTTGCGGTTGCGCTTGCCCAGGAACCACGACCCCTGCTCCGACTGCAGGGCGTCGAAGACCACCCGCCCGGAGCGCGGCGCCAGGAAGTGCTCCAGGTACGGGACGGCGTTCCCCTGGTGCACCCGGGTGAAGTTGCTCCGCGTCGCCTGCACGGTCGGGGAGAGCTGCAGGATGTTGATGTTCCCCGGCTCCATCTTCACCTGGAGCAGGAAGTGCGGGACGCCGGCGAACTCCTTCACCAGGATGCCCAGGATCCCGGACTCCGGCTGCACGATGATCGGCTGCGACCAGGCGGCGACCTCGCGGTTGTCGGTCTCCGCCGCGATGCCCTCGATGCTGAAGAACCGCCCGCTGCGGTGCCGGATGTCGCCGGTCCCCGGCTCGAACGACCAGCCGTCGAGGCCGCGCAGCGGGGCGGGCGTCACCCGGTGGTCCTGCGCCGCGCGCTGTTCGGCGAACCAGTCGTGGAATTCGCTTGTCTGCCGGAACACGGCAGCCCTCCTCATGATGTGCGGTTGCTTCAGCATTCGGCACCCGGTTAGAGCGCCGCTCGAAGGAGGCTCAGCGCCGCCGGGCCCACGCCTCAGAGCGTCAGGCCCACGCGCTGCGCCGCGGTGGCGAAGACCTCGGCGGTCTCCGGGAGCCGGTCGATCCCGTCCCGGTAGGCCGCGCGCGCCTCCGCCAGGCGGCCGCGGACCAGCGGGTCGTGGAGGATGCCCGTCAGGCCCTCGACGACGGCCCGCTCGTCGAACAGCTCGGTGCGTACGGCGGTGTCGGCGAACGGGTTGTCCACCAGCAGCGGCCCCATGACCTTGTTCCAGCCCAGGGGCCACATGTGGAACGCGGGGACGGCGCCGGGGAAGTCCGCGAGCCACGCCCGGACCGCGGGCGAGAGCCCGTCCGGCGCCCCGGCCCGCCCGCCGTCGCCCGCCGCCTCCCCCATGTCGTGGGTGTTGACGGCGAACAGCCCGGGCACGTCGGCGAGGACGGCCCGTTCGAGCGCGTAGGACGGCAGGAAGGCCGACATCACGGCGTCCGAGGCGCCGATCAGGGCGTGGTAGCGCTGCGCGGTGTACGAGGGCTCCACGTGGACGCGCTCGGGCGGCAGCCCCAGCCCGTCCAGGTACGGCCCGGCGACGACGAAGTGGGTGTCGTCCGGGAGCTGCCGCAGGTAGTGCCCGATCAGCCGCGGCACGCGGACCGCCAGCTCGCGCGTCCGAGGGCCGGCCCGCGTCTGCATCGTCTCCTGCCACGGCAGCGTCGGGAACATCAGCAGCCGCTCCGCCCCGCCGAGCCCCAGCGACCGGCGCACCTCGGCGCGCACCGCGTCCGTCGGCGGCGCGATGCCCCGGTTGGCGCGGTACGGCAGGCCCTGCCCGCCGGCCCGGGCCTCCGGGCGGCCCATCGGCACGGGGTGCAGGTGCACCGGCATGTCCAGGATGTTGCCGTCGGCGACGACGGTCTTCCCCAGCACCTCCAGCTCCCGCGTGATGTTCGTCAGGTCGTGCAGGTCGATGGGGATCACCGGCACGCCGAAGTCCTCGACGTACCAGGGGTCGGTCTCGTAGCTGACGAGGTGGGTCAGCCAGTGCGCCAGGTAGTCGCTGAGGACGATCGCGTCCGGCCGGAACTCCCGG
Organism: Streptomyces sp. KLMMK; assembly: GCF_036961605.1. Taxonomy (NCBI): domain Bacteria; kingdom Bacillati; phylum Actinomycetota; class Actinomycetes; order Kitasatosporales; family Streptomycetaceae; genus Streptomyces; species Streptomyces sp. KLMMK. Next base: position 6,061 of record NZ_JBAMDC010000105.1, on the reverse strand, counting down.
ACGACGCGCGCGACCTCCTCGCGGACCCGGCCGCCCATGGCGGGCGTGATCACGGTGTACGCGTATCCGGCGGTCTTGAGCTGGTCCTCGTTGTACTCGTCGATCACGAAGTGACTGACGACGCCGGCGTCCTCGAGCTGGTCCGCGAGGTCGAGCCCGATGGTCGTCTCGTGCAGCGTCTTGGCCAGCGGGGACATGAACAGCAGTCGCATGACGTGGTCTCCCCCGGTCAGCCCGCGGCCGGGGCCAGGTCCCGGGTGCGCGTCTCGATCGCCTTGCGCAGCTCGGCCACCACGGTGAGCACGTCCGCGTCGGCGAGCCCCGGGTGGATCGGCAGGCACAGCGTCTCGCCGGACGCCTGCTCGGTGCCCGGCAGATCGGCACCGGACTTGTAGGTGGGCACCTTGTGCAGCGGCGCGTAGCGGAAGGTCGTGTAGATGTCGGCGGCCAGCAGGTCGGAGGCGACCTGGTCGCGGATCCGCGCGTCCATCTGCACCCAGTAGAAGTAGTGCGAGGACTCGTGCCCGGCCGGCAGCGGCGGAGGCGTCCTCACGCCCTCGACGTCCGCGAGTTCGCGGTCGTACAGGGCGACGATCTCCTTGCGCCGGCCGGTGAACTCCGGGAGCCGTCCGAGCTGCACCAGGCCGATCGCGGCCGTCAGGTCGTTGCCGATCACGCGCCGGCCCACCTCGGGGACCTCCAGCTCCCACCAGCGGTGCGAGACCTTCGCGTAGGCGAGGCCGGTGGCCTGCACGAGCCCGTGGTACGCGAGCCGGCGGGCCCGCTGCGCGCGCTCGGCGTCCCGTACGTAGAGCATCCCGCCGTCGCCCGTGACCAGCACCTTCGCGGCGTCGAAGCTCCACATGGCCAGGTCGCCGAAGGAGCCGGCGGCGCGCCCGTCCACGCGGGAGTCCACCGAGCAGGCCGAGTCCTCGACCAGGGCGAGACCCCGCTCCCGGCAGCGCTCGGCGATCTCCACCACGTCGCCCGGGCAGCCGCCGTAGTGCAGCACCACGACCGCCTTGGTGCGCGGCGTGACCGCCGCCTCGATGTGCTCCCAGGTCGGGTTCATCGTCCGCGGGTCGACGTCGCAGAAGACCGGCGTCGCGCCGGTGGAGACGATGGCGTTGGCGGCGGCGAGGAAGCTCATGGACGGGATGACGACCTCGTCGCCCTCGGCCAGGTCGAGGACCTCGAGCGCCAGGAACAGCCCGGCCGTACCGGAGTTGACGAACAGGACGTGCTCCGGGGCGACCCCGAGGCGCTCGGCGAACGCCGCCTCGAAGGCCTTCGTGCGCGGCCCGTGCCCGAGCCACTTGCTGTCGAACACCTCGGCCACGGCGGCGAGTTCCGCGTCCCCGACCTGCGGCTGGAAGAGATTGATCATTTGGTAGTACCCCTGGGAGTCGGTGTGGCGCGGACGCGTGCGGAGGCGGGCGTACGGGTGTCAGGCCGCGGCGGCGAGCCGCTCGATCGCCCGCACCGCGTCGGCGGACGTGGGCAGCGCGGACACCTCGGCGGCCAGCTCCGCGGCCCGCTCGCGGTAGGAGGGGGTGGCCAGCATCTCGGCGCAGACGCGCGCGATGTTCTCGGCGCTGTCGTCGGCCGGGTCGATCATCGTCGCGGCCCCGTAGGCGCTGAGCCGGGTCGAGTAGTCGACGCAGTAGGGCAGGTAGGGCACCAGCACCTGGGGGACGCCGTACGAGAGGTACCCCATCGTCGTGTTGCCGCCCGCGTGGTGGACGACGAGGTCGCAGGTCGGGGCCACCAGGTGCAGCGGGATCCAGCCGGCCCGCACGTGGTCCGGCAGCGGCCGCAGCTTCTCCGCGACCGCCTCCGGCGTGGCGATGAGCAGCTCGACGTCCAGCTTGCCGACCTTGTCGACGAGGCCGCTGAGGATGTCGAAGTCGGACTCCGGGGTGACCCGGCTGCCGGCCGACACCAGCACCCGCGGCCGGTCGCCCTTGGTGTACATCCAGGGCTCGACCGGCATCTGGGTGGCGAAGGGCACGTAGCGCATCATCTGCGCGGGCAGCGCGTCGGAGGGCCGCAGACTGGGCGGGCAGATGTCGATGAACAGATCCGTGCGCGGCATCTCGTACATGCCGAGCCGCTCCAGCTCCGGGCCCAGCTCGGCGGCGGCCGCGAGGTCGATCGTGCGCGGCTCGCCCATGTCGATGGCCTGCTTCACGTACGGCACGCCCAGGTGCCCGGCGATCAGCGGCGCGGCGAAGGCGAGCGCCCCGCCCACGACGACGTCCGGGCGCCAGTCGGCCACCAGGGACAGCAGGCCGTCCAGGCAGGCGGCGGCGTAGCGGCCGAACGTGCGCCCGTTGAAGATGTAGCGCTCGTGAAGATCCTCGGGGATGGGCACGCGGATGCCGCGCCGGTCGACGAGGTGGTCCATCATCGGCACGTCGGAGACCGGGACGCCGGGGATCCCGGCGCCCGTGATGGTCGCCATCATGTTCTCGGGGGCGGCCATAAAGACCTCGTGCCCGGCGTTACGGGCGGCCTGGGCCAGCGGGACGATGCCGAAGATCACCCCGGAGGTGCCTCCCGCAACAAAGAGAATCTTCATGCGGTCATCGTTGGAACCGGGCCTCGAACCCTGCTCGACGGCGGCTCGACGGGCCGGTTCCGCCGGGGGCCGAGACCCGGGAGTCCAAGCCCAGGAGCCCAGGCCCAGGAGCCCAGGCCCGAGGGTCCAGGGCCCGGGGTCCGCAGTCCGGGCCCCGGCGGACGGCAGGGGCGGACGGCAGGGGCCCCGCGGCTCAGGCGAGCGGCTTGCGGACGGTGATCACCGAGTAGCCGAGCATGTCCCGCTCCAGCTTCGAGACCCGGTCGATCATCTCCTTGAACTCCTCGGCGAACTGCAGCCCGCCCTTCTCCACGACCTTGTCGTAGTTGTCCGCCACGAGCTGGTCGATCCGCGCCGCGGAGCGCCGCAGGTGCGCGGTCGCATCGAAGTTCCGCTCGACGGTCAGCCCCGCCGCGGTGATCATCTCGACGTACTGGTCCGCGGTCGGCAGCGAGCCCACCGTGAAGCCCTCCAGCAGGACCTTGCGCCACTCCTCGTCCAGCTCGGCCGACTCGACGTAGTCGGACAGCACGAACACCCCGCCGGGCTTGAGCACCCGCGCGATCTCGCGCAGCGCGGCGGGCCGGTCGCCGAGGTACATCAGCGACTCCATGGCCCAGGCCGCGTCGAACTCGCCGTCCGCGTAGGGAAGTTCCGACACATCCGCCAGCGCGAACCGCACCCGGTCCGCCAGGCCCGCCCCGGCCGCCGCCTCCGTGCCGGCCGCGACCTGCTCCGCGCTCACCGTGATGCCGGTGACCTCACCACCACTGGCCTCGGCCAGCCGCAGCGCCGGCCGGCCCTGACCGCAGCCGATGTCGAGGAGGTGCTGCCCGGGCCGCAGGGCGACCTGCTCGATGAGGACGTCCGTGAGCCGGTCCTTGGGGTCGATCTCGGGGGCCTCGTCGTCCCACCAGCCGATGTGCAGGTTCTGGCCCATGAAGATCTCCCAGAGCCAGCCCTTCTCGTCGTAGACCTCGCCGACCTCGTCCGGCGACAGGGCCTGCGCCTGCTGCTCCTGCGCCTGTGCCCGTGTCTGCTCCGTCATGGATCCTCAGCTCCTCGTCCTCAGCGACCGCGACGGGGAGAGAAGTTGTCAACATTAGTTCGACGGTGACTCGAATCGGAGTCGAGCGCGGTCGACCACGTTGTCCCCGATCCTGTCTCCTTGCGAGAATTTCTGGGGAACCCATGAAAGCACTGGTCCTGTCCGGTGGCGAAGGTACGCGGCTGCGTCCCTTCACCTACTCGATGGCGAAACAACTGGTCCCCGTGGCCAACAAGCCCGTCCTGGTGCACTGCCTGGAAAACCTGCGGGACATCGGCATCGAGGACGTGGGCGTCATCGTCGGCGGCCACGCGGCGCAGATCGAGGCCACGGTGGGAGACGGCTCTCGGCTCGGGCTGCGCCTCACCTACATCCGCCAGGAGGCCCCGCTCGGACTCGCGCACTGCGTGGCCCTCGCCGCCGACTTCCTCGGCGACGACGACTTCGTGATGTACCTGGGGGACAACGTCCTGGCCGACGGCATCGCCGAGGCCGCCGAGGCCTTCCACGAGCGCCGCCCCGACGCCCAGGTCCTGGTCACCAAGGTGGCGGACCCGCGCCAGTACGGCGTGGCCGAGGTCGACGCGGACTCCAAGGTGCTCGCCCTCGTGGAGAAGCCGAGCGCGCCGCGCAGCGACCTCGCCGTCATCGGCGTGTACTTCTTCACCGCCGCCGTGCACGAGGCGGTGCGCGCCATCGAGCCCAGCGCCCGCGGCGAACTGGAGATCACGGACGCCATCCAGCACCTGGTGGACGCGGGCCGGACGGTCACCGCCCGCGAGTACGAGGGCTACTGGAAGGACACCGGCAAGATCGACGACCTGCTGGAGTGCAACCGGGAGATCCTCGCCCGCACCGGCGGCACCGCCGCCGACCGCGAGGGCGCCGAGGTCGATGCGGAAAGCATTCTGCAGGGGCCCGTCGTCCTCGGACCGGGCGCCCGCGTCGTCCGGTCCAAGCTCACCGGCCCGCTCGTGATCGGCGCCGGAAGCGTCGTCACCGACAGCAACGTCGGCCCGTACACGGCCGTGGGGCGCGACTGCGTCCTGGAGGACTCCGGCGTCGAGGACTCCATCATCCTCGAGGGCGCCGCCATCAAGAACGTCCGCGACCTGCAGAGCTGCGTCATCGGCCGCTGGGCCGAGGTCCGGAAGCCCGTCACGGCGGCCTCGGGCAGCCGGCTGATCATCGGTGACCACACGCGCGCGGAGGTAATGGCATGAAGGTCCTCGTCACCGGCGGCGCCGGCTTCATCGGCTCGCACTACGTCCGCACCATGCTCTCCGGCGGCTACCGCGGCTACGAGGACGCGCACGTCACCGTCATCGACAAGCTCACCTACGCCGGCAACACGGACAACCTGCCGATGGACGACCCGCGGCTGACCTTCGTCCGCGGCGACGTCTGCAACCAGGACCTGCTGCGCCAGCTGCTCCCCGGCCACGACGCCGTCGTCCACTTCGCGGCCGAGTCCCACGTCGACCGCTCCGTCGACGGCGCGGTGGCCTTCGTCCACAGCAACGTCCTGGGCACCCAGAGCGTCCTCGACGCCTGTCTGTACACCGGTGTGGACAACGTGGTGCACGTGTCGACCGACGAGGTCTACGGGTCCATCGCCACCGGCACGTGGACCGAGGAGTCGCCGCTGCTCCCCAACTCCCCGTACTCCGCGTCGAAGGCCGGCAGCGACCTCCTCGCCCGCGCCTACCACCGCACCCACAAGCTCAACGTGCGCATCACCCGGTGCTCCAACAACTACGGCACCCACCAGCACGTCGAGAAGCTCATCCCGCAGTTCGTCACCCGCCTCCTGCAAGGACAGCAGGTGCCGCTCTACGGCGAGGGCACCAACATCCGCGAGTGGCTGCACGTCGACGACCACTGCCGGGCCATCCAGCTCGTCCTCACGGCCGGCCGCGCGGGCGAGACGTACAACATCGGCGGCGCCACCGCCCTGACCAACCGCGAGATGACCGAGCGGCTGCTCGACCTGACCGGCCACGACTGGTCGAAGGTGCAGCACGTCCCGGACCGCAAGGGCCACGACTTCCGCTACGCGATCAACGACGACAAGATCCGCGCCGAGCTCGGCTACGCGCCGCAGTGGACGCTCGACGAGGGCCTGAAGCGCGTCGTCGGCTGGTACGTGGACCACCCCGAGTGGTGGAAGCCGCTGCTCGATGACTGAGAACGGACGGCTTGGCGGAATCCGCGCCACCGCCTTCGAGTGCCGCTCGAGTGATCCTCGAGCGGCATCTGAAGGAGTGGCAGGACGGCACTCACCCCTGCAGCAGCCACAACCCTGGAGCACGTCCTGATGTCCGTCATGGAGGGGCACACCGGCCCGTCGTCGCCGTCCGCAGAGCCCGGCCCGTAGGGCACACCGGGCCCGCCGGATGCACCGGGCACACCGGGGATACCGGGCACACCGG